>JBAYGK010000016.1:0-12999 GCA_041666665.1 Minisyncoccota bacterium | reverse complement strand
TTTTCACGATCCGGCAACATTTGAAAAATATCTCGGAACGAAAGAAATTTGGCGGAACGCCGAGCAAGCGCTTCGGGAAATTGCGGTTGAACGGAAAGCCGATTATTTTGAAGCGCCGGGAGAAGCCGCGATGTACGGACCGAAATTGGACTTCATGGCAAAAGATTCGCTCGGACGCGAACACCAAGTCGCGACCATTCAGCTTGATATGAACTTGCCGAAACGCTTTGATCTTTTCTGCATCAACGAAAAGGGCGAAAAAGAGCGCGTCGTCATGATACACTCCGCCATCATGGGCTCCATTGAACGCTTCTCCGCCGTTCTCATTGAGCATTTGGGCGGCGCATTCCCATTCTGGCTTTCACCCGTTCAGACATGGGTCTTGCCGATTACCGACGCGCACGAAAAATACGGAAAAGAAGTGTGCGAAACGCTCAAAGCGGCAGGCATACGAGCGGAACTTCACAACGAATCCGAAACCCTCGGCAAAAAAATCCGGAACGGAAAAATGCAAAAAGTTCCCTATCTTCTCGTTATCGGCGATAAGGAAGTTGAAGACACAACCGTGACGATAGAAAGCCGTGATGAAGGAAACAAAGGCGCGTTCCCGCTTGCGGAACTCATCAAAAATCTGAAATAAAAAAAGAAAAAAACTGTCGGAAAAATACCGACGGTTTTTTTGTTTTATAAATTTCCCGCACAATGCAAATTTATGTGGCATATGCTGGAATTTGCATTGTGTGAGAAATTTAGGTATTTATAAAAATTTAGAGAAGGATTGTCGCAACGGCCCCCGCGACCATAAGAACCGTCGCCGCTATTTTTTTCGGGATGTCGCTCTGCTCGCGGAAGTAAAGAGTCCGATAAGAAAAGCGAACAAGGGCATCGTCCGTTTAATGGCGAAAACTTGCGCGACCGGCGCCATATGGAGAGCGGTGTTGATGGTTCCGTTCTCTCCCACATAAATCAGTCCGGATAAAAGCACGAGCATGAGAAATGTCCGATTTTTTCTCACAAAAAATTCGCGAAAATCCCTCCATTCATTTTTGAAAAGCAGAATAACGAGAAAAACGACGGCGGTGGAAGTTTCCGTAAGAAAACTGGCAAACCAAACCGAGCTTTCTTGTATTGCGACTTTTGCGAACGTCGGCAATATCGTAAAGCAAAGTGCGGTTACGAGAAAATAGTTTAGCCCTTTGCGATTCATCGCGCGTCTCTGAATTTCATCCGAGGTCAATTCTCTCATTGAATAATTCATCAGCGCCGCGCCGCACACAATGAGCGCCATTCCAAAAACGCTTCCGAGCGACGGAATTTCGCCGAGCAAAAATATCGGCGGAACGATTAACGAAAGCGCGGTAAACGTCATAAAAGGCATCACGTAATTGAGCTCCGCGAACTCAAGCGCCCGATACAAAAACCACGCTCCGAGTCCGTTGAGCGCGCCGAACAAAACGATGATGATCCAAAATTTTTCCGAAAGCCCTCTCATCCAAAAAGAACCCGAGCTCGCATAATGAAAAGCGAAAAAAATAATCCCGGCAACCGCATAGGAAATAAACCCGACAATATATTTCCGGTCGTGTATCCGCAAAGCCCGCTTAAAAACGGCAGAGCCGAGCGCCTGAAAAAACGCCCCGCAAAATGCCAATAACGCCCAAATCATATCTTCCAATTATACGGGATTTGGGGAGAAATGGAAACGGAGAGGCACTCGTTGACCACACAAAAAAAAGAAACATCACCCGTCGATAACGGAACCAACGGAAAAAACGGCGCCGACGGTGGGCCCAAAAACGCGGGTGGACGACGATTTAAATTGAATGCTTTGCATGCTATCACGGTGTGGTCACAAGTCACTAAGTATTTTCCTTCGCGTTACTCGGAAAATACTAAGTGCTTGCCGACCCCGGCTCGCGGTCGCAAAGCGACATCGCTCCGCCCTCACAAAGCTAAAAGACTGGAGCAGTCCAGTCTTTTTTAACGCTTTGTGACCCAAGTGGTACGGAATTGGAACCGGATTATAAAGGAAATTGCTGAGTGGAAGCATTTTTCTTATTCTCAATGTTCTTATTAAGGGCAATAAGTTCTATTTGAATATCCTTTTCTGTAAGTGTTGGGTAAATATTAACCGAAAAGGATGAAAATAGACGAAAAATAGAAAAACTTTTTTGTTTGTAATATGCCCTCAAATATGTTACCGCGCCCTTTATATCTGTCTCTGCCTCACTAAAATTAGTTCGAAAAACCATTAATTGATTTTTGGTATTTGTATTCATCTCGTACCACTCTTTAATATGATCCCCGTCCAAAAATTTGATTGAATTTGAATAATATCTGCCGAAAATATTTTCAAGGTCATGAGAGAGAACATTTAATCCAAAACTCAACGCATTGAGTTTATTTATAAGGGTCGTATTCGTCAAATGAACAAATTCTGAATTATCCAAAAAATAATTTCTAAAAGAGCAAGAAAATAGCCTATTATTTTGTAAGGAATCAATCCAGTCATTTAAAAATTTCTCATTGTGCGTATTGGATGCAAAGTCACCGCTTAAACAAATTTCAATTTTTTTTAAAGAATATACCTCCTCGCAATACTTATCATACGATCTCTTAATCATCCAAATAAAAAACCCAAAAAGAATAGAAATACTTAATGATGCTGTTTCTTGAATTATTAGCTGAAATGAAATGTTTTTTAAAATATACTCCATGTAAGTACATAAATCGGCTTTTCTCACCTATAAAAATTTTTTTTGCTTGATCTATCAAGATTTATTATTTTTTGTATTAGTATTTTTTCGCGATATGAGTATATAAGTTTTGTTTGCTAAAATTGCTGAAATTATTAATGCTAGAATATTTGCAATTGCGTCAACGTTCGCAACTGTTTCGGTACTTCCTGAAATATCAACTCCAAATCCGCCAAGTAAAAAAAGCGATATAATTGTGATAAGAAAAACGAGCAATTTAAAAACAATTGCGAAAACTAGGAGACCCGAAAAAACGCCCAAAATTATACGTGTACCGCGTACTGTGTTAGTTTTTACTTTTTCAAGTACTTTAGTTGATTCCTGTTTTTGTACTTTTGTTCCACACTTACTACAAAAATTTATATCATCTGTAAGATCATTATTACAATGTATGCAATTCATATTTAAAATATTCTTAAAATTGTTTTTAAAAATTATGCCCAATAAACAATTTAGATGTATTATACTGTCTTGGTGTTTCGTTCGAAGCTCTTGTTTGCTCTATAAAGAAAACAAAAAGAGAAATTATGATTGCTGCTACCATAATAACAATGACAATGAACCCTAAATAAACTAAATTATCTTGCTTTTCTATTTTGCTTTGCGCAATTTTAAGATTATCCGCTTGTTCTTCGAGGCTTTTTTCTTGATTATGAATATTTTTTGTGACTATAGAGAGTTCTTTTGATAATTTATTTATTTGAGTAAGTAAGTCGCTATTATTTTCATTTTCTTCTCCAATTAAAGAGCTACTTCCAACACTCTTGAACCCCTCATTCATTTTTTCGTCTGAAGAAACATATAGTTGTGGATTCTGTGACATATTTATTTCTGTATTAGTCGGAAAAAATTTGTATCTTCAAAAATCGTCTTATCATTTAATATAACTCTAACACCGTATATTCCAATTTCATTAAAAGTCGCGCTAACTCTTGCAAGTAAATTTAATTTTTTAAATGCAGTGCTTGTGTTTGTCGGTAATTCAGTGTTAAGCCTTAATGTGTTTGTTGAAATAACCTTTTTTTCTGAATCAAAAATATCAAGCGTCACGGGAGGTGGAAGACTACCTGTCAAAGTCAAAATTCCTGCAACGTAAAACACTCCGATTATCGGCACACTATCGGCTTGTATATCTGAGAAAACACCGTTTATTGACATTTTGCCACTCTTGTCGACGTTAGCAAAATCACACGGTAATAAAAATTGTATTTTTTCATTCATTTTATTTTCTATATATTTTTAGACGTAATATTTTGTATTCCTTTATAATAATGACAAATATACCATAAAATGGTATTTTTTGGAATATGGATATATTCACACAGGAAATTATAAAAACTCTCGAACTTTTGGTTTTTAAGCTAAAAGATTACGTATCGAATGAAAAATTTATGTTGCAGTACTACGGTCAAAACAATGACGAACCGCCGGAAATTTTGATATACGAAGATGATTTGAAACCTATTGAAATGACTCGGTATACTCTTGCGTTTTATCTTACTTATCTTGAGAAACAACGATACCTGATAATTGGTAGTGTTTACGATCCAAATGAAATTAATTATGAAGACATTGACGCCGATGATGTTCTAAATGGTGAATTGCGAAAAAAACTTTTTTCAGTTAATTTTAACGCTAATATTTCTGATTTACTGGAGGGATACAAAAAAGGTATACCGCCAAAAGAAACAAACAAAAGACTTGCTTTTGACGAAGAAAAAAGTATTTTATCCGTTAGTGGTTTTAAAGTTGAAATTGCACGTCAGGATAAAATAACAAATGAACATAAGATTTTAAAAAATATTTTCATCAATCATAAAGATAATCTCGGGGATGATTTTTATTATGCAGAAATCGCTAAAGAAGAATTTGGCGTAAGCGAAGATGAATACATAAAATCTGCTGACGGGTGGAAAAGATATCATTCCGCATGTAAATCTATTAATGAAAAAGTACGCGAAGCCACGGACAACAAAATCAAAGGTTTCTTAATGTTCAATGCGACGAAAGCGGGAAAAGTTCGAATAAATCGAGAATATTTAACCGTTCCGTAAAGTTTCTGGAATTTTTGTTGAATTTCTAGAAAAGTTTTCTCTATAACGGTTTTCTATACTCCACTACATGATAGTGGGGTTTTTCATTTTAACCAAAAAACGGGCGGATGTCGGCGCGGAGCGCGCCAACGGCGCGCCCGTGTCGGCGTCCGTCGTTCGGTTAACTTGATTATAGGCACACATAAAGAGAAAAATTTATGAAAATTACCAGTCTAAAAGTCATAATATCGGGCTCTACAATTGAAATATATCAGTATATGGAAAAGCCTTTGCCGTATGATTTTACTGTGTCAAACAGGGGTAGCGGAATCGGCTCGTCTGAAAGCAAAATTGAAATCCGAAAAAGGAGTATGCAACGTACAAGATCAATTTTGCGCCGATTGATAAATGCAAACGCTTGGCGATGGAATAAACCAAACGGCGAAGTTTATCCGCCCATATTTGTAACGCTGACATTTGCGGAAAATACCCAAAACACAAAAACCGCAAATTTTTTGTTTTCAAAATTTATTAAACGTCTGACGTATTACATCGGCGAACAAAAGAAAAGTTTTTTAAAATACGTTGTTGTAACCGAATTTCAAAAACGCGGGGCGATACACTACCACGCCATATTTTTCAATCTTGAACATGTACGAACTAATGTTTTTGCAAAAATTTGGGGGCAAGGTTTTGTAAAAATGAATATGATAAATGACGTTTCTAATGTTGGCGCGTATGTTTGCAAATACATGGGTAAAGATTTTGATGATGATAGATTGGACGGCAAAAAGAGATATTTTTGCAGTAAACGGTTAAACAAACCCACGTCAATCAGAGACGAAAAACGCGCCCGCGCTATCGTTGAAAAAATACCAAAGGAATTGATAAAATTTCAAAAGTTTTTTGAAACAAGTCATCAAGGAATTGTGAAATATACCCAGTGCCAAATAGACAAACAAAGGTCGTTTAAAGAGATAATTCCCCAATTGTATGATTACCCCTGCTGACTGTCGAAAAATTGACCCTTTGCTCGCGAACATGACCGACAAGGAGCTTGAGGACGTTTTGAAAACGCTTTACGGCTTGGGCGAAATCGCGCTTGATTCCTTTTGCGATTCCAAATATCGCCGTGGGGTATCTGGACGGGGTAACGAGGATATGCGAAAATGAAATTTATGAAAAATCCTGAAATGAAAAACGGAATAATTTACTGTCGCGTTTCTTCTGCTGAACAAGTAGACGGGACATCTCTTGAGTCTCAAGAAAAGGTTTGTCGCGAATACGCCAAGCGGGAAAACATCAATGTCGTCGGAGTGTTCATAGAAAAAGGAGAATCCGCAAAAACCGCGAACCGTACCGAATACATCAAAGCAATCTCTTTTTGTTCCGAAAAGAAAAATGCGGTTTCCTATTTCATTGTTTACAAGATTGACCGATTTTCAAGAAACCAAGCCGATCATATTTATATCAGAGAAAAACTGAAAAAGTATAAAACGGAACTTCGCTCGGTTACCGAACCAATCGGAAACGATCCTATGGGTAAAATGATGGAGGGTATACTTTCCACTTTTGCGGAATTTGATAACAACGTGCGGACGGAAAGAAGCGTCAACGGTATGCGCGAACGTTTAAAGCATGGCGTATGGGTCTGGCAGGCACCGCTCGGCTACACAAGAACCGAAAAGGGCGCAAACCTCAGTCATGATGCAAAACTCGCCCCGTACATCCTCCTTGCCTTCAATGAATACGCAAAAGGTATCCATACCTTTGCCTCACTTGCTGAATTTTTGAATGTTAGGGGGTTTGTTACCCGTACAGGGCATGACTCTACCGCGACGCTTGTAGAAAAAATGATAAAGAATCCGATATATGCGGGGATTATCAAAGTCTGGGATATGGAAATTAAGGGAAGTTTTGAACCGATTATTTCAGAGCAATTATATTATCAATGCAACGGAAACAGAAAACGCCAAAATATCCCGCGCTTGGCAAAAAATCCGCATTTCCCCCTCCGTAAGCTTGTCGTATGCCGTTCTTGTTCCCGTCCCATTACGGGCAGTACGTCCACAGGGCACAAAGGCGTAAAATATCCGTACTATCACCACCATAAACAAACGTGCTCATGCGCGAAATTTATCCCAAAAGAATATTTTGAACAGCTCTTTGTGGAATACTTGGAAAGCATTACTCCAAGCGAAAAATTTGAAAAAATATTTAAAGCGGTTGTCATTGATATTTGGAAGAACAACTACAAAAAATTTGACGAAGAAAACGAACAGATACGAAAAGAAATATCAAATTTTGAGATACAAAGACAACGCGTATTTGAACTTCATCAATCGGGAATTTACGATGACGAGGATTTTCTTTCACAGAAAAATTTGATCAACAAAAAAATTACACAGAAAAAACTCCTTTTACACGAAACGGACGCGCACGAGTTTAATATGGAAGAAGCTCTTGAGTATTGCTTTAGCTTTGTTCGGAATACGGCAAGAACATGGCGTGAACTTGAAAAGACGCCTGAAAAACGTTTGGAGTTCCAAAAATTGATATTCACGGAAAATATTGAATTTTCAGATGAAAAATTTGGAACCGAGTATTTATCTTTAGTTTACAAGCTTAATCGCCAATTTGACGGCGAAAAATCTTCTTTGGTGACCCTACCGGGAATTGAACCCGGGTTACCGCCGTGAGAGGGCGATGTCCTAGCCGCTAGACGATAGGGCCGCGACGAAGTATGGGTATATGGTATAGGTATAAGTATCCAAAAACGACGGCGATAGTAGTCGTATACATATACTTATACCAGATACTTATACTCGTACTGAATATAGCATATTTACCGAAAAAATCAAAAATCTCTTAATCTTTAATCTGTAATCGTCGTCTATCGTTTCTCCCATTCCTCCCCTTGTCTCACCAAGAGTTCCGCCGCTCTTTCCGGCTCCGCCATGATTTCCAACACCGCTTGTTCCATTCTGATTTTGTTCGCGCCCGAACCTTGCGAACCTTTCACCAAGACGATATCGCCGTCGCCGAGCAATTTTTCAAGATATTTGCCCGCCTCGCGGGATGTATCAAATTGATAAATATTATTTTCATCCATTTTTCCGTCAAGCGCTCCGTCCGCAATACCGCGCGCGCGGATGCCGACGGTTAAGAGTATGTCGCATGATGACGCGACGATGTTGCCGACTTTTTTATGTTCTTCTTTTGAATACTTCCCCAGTTCCAGCATATCCCCGAGTACCGCAATTTTCCTTCCGTAGGCGTGAATATCTTTGAGCGCATGAAGCGCCGATTCCGTCGCCACTGGCGAGGCGTTGTATGAATCGTCAACGATAACGCTGTTTTTGATGCCGCGGATCAATCGCATTCTCCCCGGCGGAAGTTCAATTTCCGCCAATCCTTCGGAGATTTCAACGAGATTTATGCCGGCCGCCATACCGAGAGCCGCGGCCGCCACGGCGGAATACGCCATGTGTTTGCCCAACGTTCCGTGAATGCGCACGGGAACGCTCGCATCTCCCGCGTCAATGCGAAAAAGAATTCCGTCCGGCATCTTCCTTTCCAAATCGTCTTCGCCGTACAAAACCGAAACATGCGAAGCGAGAACGTCCGCGCCTTCAACAAAACCGAATGTTTTTGTTTTTCCGTGCCACGTATCTTTGCGTGCAAGCACTTTTTCATCGTCGTGGTTCAAAATAAGGACGCCGTCTTTTTTAAGAGAATGGAGGAGCAAACTTTTTTCCGCGCTCACGGCTTCCGGAGAAGAGAAATATTCCACATGCACGGGGACATCGGCAAAACGCGTGATAACAATCATGTCCGGATGTATCCATTCCGCGGTTTTTTTCATATCTCCCGGACGATCAACTCCTATTTCAAGAATGAGCCATTCGGGATATTTGCGTTTTTTTACAATCAGAAAAAGTCCGGTAAAAATAATTTTTATCCAGCCGAACGGATTGCCCCACGCATTATGACATCCGAGTATGGTGAGCGGTATGCCGATGTCGGAATTGAAGCTTTTTTCGCTTTTCCGCACAAAAAAATGACGGGAAAACACCGCATATGCCGCATCTTTCGTTGAGGTTTTTCCGACGCTTCCGATTACGGCGGCGATTTTCGGCTTATACTTCCAAAGCACGGCCCGAGCTTCCGCGCGCAAAATGGATGCTATTATTTTTTTTACGAATTGTTTCATGGTTGAGCTTTTAGATGTTAGGTTATAGCTGTTAGCTTAACGGTTTCTTAATATAACTATACCATAATTTTGAAACAATACGAGTATCCAAAAGGTAACTGCTCACACCCTTAAAAATAGTCATAAATTTCGTCGCCGGTGCGGGGTTGTACCCCGCTCCGGAATGTTTGTAAAAAATCACAATTTCGCAATAATTCCGTATGTTGTGAGATATTCCAAATGTTTCGGTTCGGGGTACAACCCCGCACCAGCAACGAGGTGTGAGATACTCCAAAAGTGTTTTTTACTTGACAATCGCGAAGAAAGACATGACGAAAAACCCATAGCCTATAACCTCGTCTATCTATCCGGCGGAACTTCATAGTATGTCAGCAAAAACTTTGCCAGTTCCATGAACGGTTCGGTCAGGGTGTGCGAGGCGTATTCTTCCCCGCGCGGATTGAGCACGTAGAGAAAAACGAGAAACTTCGGATCATAAGCGGGAAAATAGCCGAAAAACGAATGGAGATATCTGTCGTCGTAGTATCCCCCTCCGGCACCTTTGGACATTTGCGCCGTTCCCGTTTTGGCGGCGATGCTGTAATTGGGAAGCTTAACGGTACCGCCGAGAAGCGCTTTATCAACAACCGTTACCAGCATCCGCGTTATTTCTTCCGAAGTTTCCTTTTTCAATATCCGCGTTCCATCCGCCGCGGCAAAATCTTTTGATATTCCGGCCGGATAAATGGTTCTCTTGAGCAGATGCGGTTGTATGAGCAGTCCGCCGTTCCCCAAAGACGAAAGGGCGCGCGTAATGCCTATCGGGGTAAGTGAAATTCCCTGCCCGAACGATGCCGTGGCGCTTTCCACCATGCGCGGGCTTTTCAGATTTTCAATATTTCCGGGAACCTCGCCGGGCAAGTCCATCATGGCTGTTTCTCCGAGGGCGTAGGCGTTCATATATTTTGCGAATGTTTCGCGTCCCATTTGTTTCATGACAAAAACCATTCCCGTATTCAAAGATTGATTGAGCACTTCCTGCATTGGAATATTTTGCCCGCGTCCGCGTCCGTCGTAATTTGATATTTTTTTCTTATCAACGACAACATACCCGAAATCGTCATCGTATGTCGTTTTCGGCGTTACTTTTCCCGAATCTATCCCCGCCGCCATCACGAGCGGTTTGACGACCGAACCCATTTCATACGTGCTTTCAACGAGAGGATTGTTAAAAACCGAAACGTCTTTTTCTTGCGACACATCGTTCGGATCAAAAGTCGGAAGTGTTTCCATCGCATAAATTTCTCCCGTTTTCGGATTAATGATTATTCCGCCGACTTGCCCGCTTTTATATTTTGTTTTTACATAATCAAGTTTTTTTTCAAGCTCGGTCTAAACCGTCGGTTCTATGGTAAGAGCGATGTCGCCCCTGATCTTTTGCGCGGGATCCACAACCGTCTTTACCGAAGAAAACGCTTCAACGAAAAAATTGCGCTGTGATGTTCCGTTGTTTTTGCTCAAAACGGAATCGTAATAGCGTTCCAGCCCGTATCGTCCGGATTGGGTAACGCCGTCCTCTTCATATCCCATAAAACCGAGTTCGTGCGCCCCCAAACTCCCGCTCGGATAGTATCGCCAGTTCTCGCGAAAAACTCCGACTCCCGTAATCCCCAAATTTCGTATCTTTTCGGCGGTGGTGGTTGAGAGTCGGTGCGCAATAATCTCGGATCTGTCGTTTTTTTTGGTGGCTTGTCCGATAAAAACATCCTTCTCTATGGGAAGAAAGTTTTTCAGCTTCGCGTATGTTTCCGCGGCATCGGCAATCTGTTCGGGGTTCAATTCAACAAAAAAACCGGTTCGGAGAGTTGCGGCGGATACAAGATTGCCGTCCTTCTCGGTGAAATAAACGGCGTTCCGTTCAAACTGCCCGATAGATGCCTGATATTTCTGTTCGGCGCGGTCGCGATACTCTCCCCCGCGCACCACCTGCAACAAATAAAGCTGTCCGAGGAGAAGGACAGCGACAAAAATCACCGCAAAATAAAGAAGCCAAATCCTTTTATAACCCAAAGACCTATCTGCCATGATCGCGCATTGTTAATACCGGCGTTCGCGAAACATAATCAACTTCCGCAACTTCCCGATATCCCAAATCTTTCGCGTTATTCAAATCAAGATTTCTTCCAAGAGCGATATATTCCGATTCCAACACCGATATGACCGAATTCGCGGATTTGACGTCTCTCTCCGCCGTTTCTCTGGCGACGATATTCAAAATCGTGGAACTGATGACGTACATGTAGAAAACAAGGGTGCAAAAAATGAGGGTCGCGAATAACCAGAACATTTTTTGTTCAAAATCATACAACGATATTGATTTGATTTGAATGTTTTCTTGCATTGTATTTTGGTGTGTAATTATTTTTTATTCGTATCGCTATTTTTGTTTTGCCATATTCTTTTCAATAATTCTCAGTTTGGCGCTTCTCGCCCTTCTGTTCTTTTTTATTTCCTCTTCGCGGGGAATAATCGGTTTTTTAACGAGCAACGTCCCTTCTCCTTCTCTTGATTTGATCCGAAAAAACTTTTTCACCATCCGGTCTTCCATACTGTGGAATGAAATGACGGCGATTCTTCCTCCGGGAGAAAGTATCTCCCATGAATCTTTCAACCCTTGTTCCAACGCCCGTATTTCGTCGTTTACCGCCATGCGCAGGGCCTGAAAAGTTCTGGTGGCAAAATGCAGTTTTCTTCCCGAACGATACCAATTCGGCACGGCGTTTTGAATGATTTCCACAAGCTCTTTCGTTGTTCGTATCGGCTTCATTCCGCGAACATCCGTGATTCTTCTCGCGATTCTTTTTGCAAAACGCTCTTCCCCGTATCCGGAAATGATGGCCGCGATGTTTTCTTCATCCCATGTATTCAGAATGTCTTCAGCGGTAAATACGACTTTTGAAGGATCATCGGAAAAGGTCATCAGGAGGGGCTCGTCTTTTTGAAAGGAAAATCCTCTGCTTGAATTTTCAAGTTCGTTTGAGCTTAATCCGAGGTCAAATAAAATTTTATCCGCCTTTTTTATTCCGAGTCCGGACAAAATCATTTTGACATTTCTGAAATTTTCCGCCACCAAATGAACGGTCGCACCGCATCCGGAAAGCTCAAGATTTTTTTTCGCCCGCACGAGCGCATTTGAATCGGCATCAATACCCACAAGAGTACCGGCAGTACCCAAGGCGGAACAGATGGCCGAACTGTGCCCTCCTCCGTTTATGGTCATATCCACAAAAGTCTCCCCGTTTTTTACGGCGAGACCTTCCATGACTTCTTGTAAAAGAACGCTTATGTGAACGGTGTCATTTTTCTGTCGGATAATGTCGTTTATTTCTTCCATTTTTCTTTTTTATTCCACATTCATTAAAGCACCAAATCCGAAATCATAAGCTCCAAATAAATTCCAAACTCAAATATTTAAATCTCAAACGTGTTTGTAATTTTCAATTTTTTTATTTGTTATTTATTTGGAACTTGCAATTTTGAATTTGTAATTTAAAAAACTCCTATCTCTCCCAATTTTTGCGCCAAAACATCCGCCTGTTCAACTATCTTTTTCTTGTATTCAATCCATCTTTCTTCGTTCCAAATTTCAGCTCGGTCATGAACTCCGGTAATCACCACCTTTAATCCGAGTCCGGCAAAATCCTTCAAAAAGTCGGGAATGAGAATGCGCCCGAGAGAATCAACCTCCACCTCCACCGCGCCGCCGAGCATGATACGATTGAAACTGCGCATGTCTGACTGACCGGTGGAAAGCTCGGAAAGTTTTTGAGCCATTTTTTCCCACTGTTTGAGCGGATACAATGCCAAACACTTATCCAACCCATACGTCAAAACCACCTTCTTTCCAACCTCTTGGCGGAATTTTGAAGGTAATGAAAGCCGTTTTTTCGGATCAAGCGTGTGTGTGTATTCTCCCAATAACATAAATTCAGGTGTTAGATTTTCCCGCCCGCGAGCG
>JBAYGK010000015.1:0-13162 GCA_041666665.1 Minisyncoccota bacterium | reverse complement strand
TTTGTTGAATTGTTTTTCTGCAACCGCAATCTCAATCAGCAAAACGGGTTTTGTTTTTGTGGTGAGTGCTTGGATTTGGGTTTTTAATGTTTGAAACGTTACCGTTTCTTTGTTTTCATCGGTGAAAACTATCGTGTCAATCGTTCCGTCTCCATTTTCGTCAAACGCGAGTTCTTTTGATTTTACCTAGGTCAGACCTAGGTAAATTAATACGCGGAGTAATCCTGCATGCGCGGGGCTAACCTGTGCATTTGTTTGTTTTTTAACGGGGTTTACTTCCCTTTCAGTTTTATGGATTTGTAGATGATGAGAATGAGGGAAATGAGAAAAAAGAGAACCGCAAAAAACCATGTTACTGATTCTCTGTCCATCCCCATACCGAAACTACCCAAACTACCACCGCTTGATGACGGCGTCATCGCGATAAAAAAAATGGAAATTGGAATCCACCAGTAAGAGAAGTTTTTCCATGAACGAAAAATATCCTCTGATTTTATCTTAATAAGGACCAAAATGGAAAAAAGAAAAACAATAGGAGAAAGAAGAATCGGATAAAACATAAAATTTCCATAAAAATATGTATACCAACCTTCACACCCATAACTACGACCATTTATTATCACATCTTGAAAGTTTTTACACAAACCAAAAATGTCTGGGAACATCGGTATAAATGCTACAACAAAAACAACAACAGAGATAACGAGAATACTTTTTAATATTTTTTTGTTTTTCATACCTCTATTTTACCACCAAACTTTTAATTTGCCCAAGCATACTTATCAACTCATCGGCTTCTTCTTTTGTCAGCAAATTTTTCTTTTGGAATTTTGCGATGGTTTTTTCCAATTTTTCAAACGCTTTCGCGGTTTTCATTTTTTCCTTCTCTCATTTTTATATTCTTTGTCCAAAACCTTTTCCAGTTTTTCAATTTTCTTCAAAAGTTTCTGTTCTTTGTTTGTCGGAAGATTGAGCGTTTTTACCATTCCTCTCATGATACCAACAAGATCGTCGGCGGAAATTCCAACGCCGGAATCAATGTTTGCATCCATCGTTCCGTCACCGTTTATGTCCAGTTGCAATGTCGGAACCGTTACCGATAACGGATTTGTTTCAACCATCGCGACAGAATTTTGTAAAACGGGAATATCAGCGAAAGTGGTGGTAGCGATAGCGGAATTTCCTTGCACGTTTTCAATATCCAGCGTAAATGTTCCCGATGATTCGCCGATGAGTTTTATCGTGGTTGTACCGTTTTCTTCTGTTCCGGCATATTTGCCTTCTCCCATTTCAAGATAATAGGAATTCGGGATTTGTTCCTCTGTGAAGCGAATATCGCCAAGATTGGTGCTCGTTGAAACGCCCGTATGGTCGCCAAACGAGTTGTATATATCAAGAGAGACGGGCGAGTGGATTTTGAGACGAAGTTTTTTTATTGCATCAGTTACAGGTGGTTTGGTCTCGTAAATGTTATTTGTCGGTAAATAAATATTCCGTATAATACCCTTTATGAGGTCTTCTAATCCTTCTACTTCAAAAATATCTTCATGCGTACGGTTATGACGAAGACCAAATTCTCCAGAAACACCCCATTCCGTATTATGCTCTAGCAGATTCACATAATACGCCTTCACCGTACTGCTCGCCGTTGCGCTCGGAACCACTACCGTCCCGTCTCCATCGCTCGTCATAATCGGCTCGTGATCAAGAACCGGATGTAAACCGCCATAAGTTTCATACGTTTGTTTGTAGTTTATTCCGCTTACCGTATCAATCCCCCAACCGGCGATTTGTATCATTTCAACGCCCGCTGGCGGCGACCAATTATCCAGCCAGACGTGGTTTTGTTCGCCCTGCATCAACAGAGTTGAATTTAAGGTATTCGGAGTATACATATCGCTCGCCATCGGCTTTGTTCTTCCTTCGTCGCCCAAAAGAAAACCATGGAGTTCAAGCGGATTTGAGATAATCGTTCCATATTTTTGACGATAAATCGCCGTAATCGGTGCCGTTGCATCAAATGTTGCCGCCGGATCAAGCACTTGTCTGAAATATTCGGGCGACGGCAAAAGATTGTATCCGCTCGGCATACTCTCGCCAAAAGTTCTTGCTGTAGCCGGATTCATCAAAATCGGGAACATATCTCCCGGCAGTCCGTCGCCGTGCAAAAGCGAAGAAATCGCTTGCGGTGTTCCCAATTGCGGAACAGCAACCATTATGAATTTCTCAGCCATATTCGGTCTTCCGACCTCCACCAGTTTGCTCAAGAGCGCTTTTCCGACGAGTCCGCCGTTTGAGTGCCCGATGATAATGACTTTTCCAGTATCGGAACTCCCGGCGAGTCGTTCAATTTCTCCCATCATGGAATATGAACCGTCCGTTGTATTGATCGGATTATTCACTACATCGTCAATGTCGTATCGCCAGTCATATGGAAACGGTTTCCATTCTTTAATCGTTCCTGCGGAAAGCAAACTATTCATAGATGAAATAAAACTTTTGTAAATGTTCCCCTGCAAAGTACCCGTCCAGTCGGGAACGACATTCGCTTGATCAATAATATCGCGGGTATATATTCCGCTATCTAAACTTTCTCCCGTCGCGGGATCAAGATATAATTTTTCAACATCCGCGTTTCGGTTCGGTTCCCATAATTGGTTTTCAAGATCTCCGCTCATAAAGCCTTGACGATACAACCGACTCGCCTCCAAACCCGGTATGTTCATCATCGCCGTCTGACTCGGTTCCACCACTGTCCCGTCTCCGTCAAACGTAAAGACCGGCTCGGCGTCAAATTTGTAGGTGGTGCAGAGCCCGATGTGGAGCCATCCGCAATTCAAGATTCCTTTATACTCAAACGCTTGATCCGTTGTCGCTTCTCAAAAAAATTGCTACACTGCAAAAGAAGATTTATGAAATCACAAAATCAGCGCGGAACCGAACGAACGACTAACGATTTTCAGTAACAGTTTATTATGGCCTATACCGAAATTTCGCCGAATTCATTCTTTTACCAAACAAAAAAACGATCCGAAATACAGAGGATCGTCCTCCGTAAACCCTCAAATTTCGCCGGTTTTGCAAAAATACACAGGGTAGTCCTGTGTATTTTTCTTTGCCGCCATTACCAAGGGCAACCCTTGGCAAAATCCGACCATATTTTAAGCCGGATATTTACGGGCTTTTTTAAATCAAGAACAAACAAAAAAACGAGCCGCGCGGCCCGTTTTTTGTCGTTTGACGTTATGTTTATTTAATCCCGATTCTGCATCTTCCGCAATTTCCACGATTTTACAAGGATGAGAATTGTTGCGAAAATTGCGTAACCACCTACGGATACCCATGTAATGGTTTTTTTCATGTTTCCAAAAAAATAATAATCATCGATGCTCGGAATAATAGCAATGAGAAAAAACGAAATAAGAACCCACCACAGGGTGAATTTTATCCATGCGAGAAAAGTTTTTTCTTTGAGAAAATAGGTTATAACGCTGAAGATGAATATGGGTAAAAAAACAACGGTAAACGACATCATATTTAAGATAGGGGTGTCACAAAATATAGCTGTAGTCGCTTGACAGTAAAAATCATGAAGATAAAGTGCTGTGGAAGAAATCAGCATCAACACCACACTTATAACCAAAATTGTTTTTTTGTTTAAATTCATATCATAATTATATCATTCGCTGTTAATATTGCACGCTTACTGAACTGTTTTGTGTGGATATTGTGAGTACCGCCACTCCTGACTTTATACTTTTTGTAACTTCCTTATCTCCCTCTTTTCCTTTGTCGCTAATTTTCGTTTCGTTTTGTTCCGAATTATATTCAGAGGTTATAATTTGCGTATTTTTAATGATGACATTTTGAATCAATCTTTTAAGTGTTCCGTCTTTATTCAACCCCCATTCGTAATTAAGCGTTGTTTTTGGAACAGAGGTGGCTATACCATTATAAATAATGGAATCAAAGACAACTTGTAGTTTGCTTGACTTCTCTTTGAGTTTTGTGAAAGGAATTACCGTGGTATTACCCGCACTATCGGTAATGGTGGTTGAACTGACCCCCTGAAAGGGAAAAGCACTTAACTCTCATTCGTCTGGTATAATTAAACAACTATGAGAGTAAAGAAAAAGTATTCGGCGGCGCAAAAATTTCAAGCGACGCTCTCCGTAATTAAAGGCGAAAAGTCCGCGGTTGAAGCGGCTCGCGACCTCGGGTGCCACCCGACGCTTATCGGAAACTGGCGCGATATGCTTCTCGCCGGAGGTTCGCTCGTTTTTGAAAAAGAAAACAGTGAAGGCGCGAAGGAACAAAAAATCGCAAAACTTGAACGAACAATCGGAAAGCTCGTCGTCCAAAACGATTTTTTAGAACAAGTGCTCGATCGCTCGAGTTAACGGTTAAAGAAAAAAGAGCGTTCATTGAAAAATATCAAAAAGAAGGTAAACCGCTTTCGTGGTATATGCAAGCCATCGGTTTATCACCGAAGTGTTATCTTGAAAAAGACGAAACGGAAAGCAAAGAAGAAGATAAAATATGGAAAGAGAGAATTGAAAATGTTCTTCTTGAATATCCGTATTACGGCAACGTGCGAGTGACAAAAGAGCTCAACCGAAACGGATTTGCCGTCAACAAAAAGCGCATCGCCCGCATCATGAAAGAAAACGGATTGGCTCAAAAACGCCGAAGAGCATGGACAAAAACGACCAATAGCCGACATTTGCTTCCGACCTATCCGAATCTGGTGAAAGACATTACTGCCAGTTATCCGAAACACATCTGGGTTGCCGATATCACCTATGTGCGACTCTCAAAAGGATTTTGTTACGTCGCGATACTCCTTGATGTCTTTACGAAAAAAGTCGTCGGGTGGAGCGTGGAGCTTCACATGGAAACGTCGCTCGTGGTTGATGCGCTCAAGCTCGCTCTTTGCGGAGGCGCACCGGAGTATCATCATTCGGACAGAGGCGGACAATATTGCAGTTACGAATACACGGATCTGCTCAAAGAAAACGGCGTGAAAATCAGCATGGCGGACACGGGAGTTTCGGTTGATAATCCGTACGCGGAATCTTTCAATCGCACACTGAAAGTTGAAGAAGTCTATCTTGCGGATTACGAAACGATTGTTGACGCAAAAAAATCAATGAAACATTTCATTGAAACGGTGTACAACAAAAAGCGACTTCATTCGTCGCTCGGATACAAACCGCCGGAGGAGTTTGAAGAAGAGTGGTTGAAACAAAACGAAAATCGGGATATTATGTGAGTATTATTAACCCGCCGGATGAGCAAAAAGAGGGATTCTTGCTTTTCCCATAATGGGGGTCAGACCAGTTGAGGTGGCTGTCATTTTAACGGTCGTATCTCCTCCCTCATCTTTCCCCATAAATACGACATCGTTCGTTGTTGGATTGAAAGAAATAACGGCTTCGGGAGGAGTAACATCATACAACGCCGTACCATTTACAACGGCGGGAAGCGAAACATCAATAACATTATCAGCATTGAAGTCAACATTGAGCCATGTGGAAGGAGTAATTTCCGTTTGCGGATCCCATACGAGAGTCGCTTTCGTTGTTGTTGCGGTTGGTACTGCTTCAAAGGTGGTGGATGCTGTTACTGTGTCCCCGACCAATGTTTCAACATCAAGCGTAAATGAACCGGAAGCGTAAGCGTCAAGATTAAGTGTGTGAGCTATTTCCGCGGGAACCATTATGGTCTTGCTTTCGCCAAGCTCAAAATATTGACTTCCTTTTATACCGACTTCAAGAAATCCTGTTTCCGGGGAAATACCTGTGTGATTTCCAACGGTATCGTATACGTTTAGATTGAGAGGCGAGTGAATCGTGTATTCAACAAATTTTTTGGTGGAAACGAGAGTTGAGTTATCGGTTGTGATAAATTGCGGTACTGAAATATTTTTCTTTATGATAGACAATATGAACGGACGAAGCTGGGTAACTTCAAGAATATCTTTGTGGTCACGGCTTGTTGTTGTCAATGGTTTATTATACTCTTCCAAATTTACCCAATATTTTTTCGTTGTATCCGAAACGGGCATATAGTGAGCACTTTTTTCCATAACCGTTTTGTCGCCGTTAATTGTTCTTCTATCATCAATTTTTACCACGTCGCGATATTTGCTACAACGAGGAACATAATTACCTATAATTGGAATATATGTTCTCCAATCTACGATACACTCTTTGTTTTTTGAATATCGCAAACCGGCAGGTGTGGGAAGTCCCCACCCTGCGATTTCCGACACTGTTGTATTTGGTCCCGGAGTCCATTGGTCTAAAATTCTATGTACTTCCGTTGAAGAAGCGAGAAGAATCGCGTTTGCCTTTTCGGGAGAACTAAGATCTTTTTCTGTTGGTGTTGATCGTCCTTCTGCTCCAAGAAGATAATTGGTAAATTCGGCATAGGTATCAATACTGGCACCATATCGTTCGGTTGTGGCGGTATCTATTATATTACCCTTAAACTCAATAAATGGCTCGGTGGCAGAAACCCCAAAAGCTGGCGACGGTAAAAGGTTATATCCAACCGGCATGTTTTTGAAGAGACTTCTTGTCCTCATTGGAGATATAACGACTCCGCCGGGGCCAATATCTACCCCAAAAAGAATTCCTGCTGTTGCATCGGGAGTACCGACCTGCGGAACGGCGACAAAAATAATATCGTCAATTTCATTAGCGAGAGGATTACTGTTATCTTTCAGTTTTTGAACAAGAGCTTTGATTATCAACCCGCCGTTTGAGTGCCCGATTAATGTAACTTTTCCCGTGTCAGACGATTCCTGCATCGCTTTAAGTTTGTTGTAAATATACGCCGAGTAAAAACCTTGACTTGTGCCGTATGAAAGTTTTCCATCGGAAGATAACGACCCATTTTGAAGAATATCTTCAAGAGAAAGACGCCAATCGTAAGGAATAATCTTGTAATCGGCAATGGTATGTTCTTGTCCATTTTTCCACGTCTCAAGATCGTTCATAAATGACGCATATATATTTTTACCAATGCTGTCAATCGCTCCGGCGGTTCCTTCTTTCGTATACAAAGGAAACAAACTTTTACCATTCGCATCAAGAGCAAGACGTTGCTGATAACAATCTTGCCCGGAATACCATCGCTCATCTTCGCCAAAAGCCGTGAAACACACTGAACTTTGCTCAAAAAGACGACTCCCCATCATTCCAGGGAAAAATATAATGTTACTGTAACCCGTCGTAAAAGAAAGTTCACCGGTTGTTGGGTAGTGAAGTGTTCCTCCATTCGCTTCAAAGTGGTAGCCGTACTTTCCTTGCGGAAATGTGCCGGTGAAAACGTACCACTCGCCGTTTTGGAAATCACCGTCGTTCGTCGTAGTCGCCGAAAGCGTGAGCGCGTAACTTTTGGTTGTATCGTTCGCATTTGTCCAAAGCGTCACATCACTCGGCGCGGTTGTTCCGGTGTAGAGAACATTAAAAGTAAATTCCGTCTTGTCCGCAACTCCTTTCGTGTCTTGTGTTCCGTCGTTTTCGGTTTCGGTCGCGTCAGAAAGAGAGGCGACCGATTCTTTTGTCGGGTCGCTTGTTAAAAACGGAATATAATCCACGAGTCCGGTTATTGCATCGCCGGTACCAATCGGTTTTGGTCCGGTGTCGGAACCCCACCAGTTGTTTGTCGCATTAACGGGAACCGCAGACCCGTTGTAAATTCCGTTCCTTAGATTGTTATGAATGGAGCTCTGTGTAATGCTTGCCGAACCCGTACCGTTCATAATCCCGTGATTGGAGGCATGAGAAATTTCGGAATTTGTGACAGTCAGCGTTCCGTTGTTGTATATGTTTGATGCGCTTCCCGTGGAATATCTCCCGCCGTATCGTACCGCCGAATGATCAAGGCTCGCACTTCCCATGGAATAAATAACAATGCTTCCCCAATCGTCCGGTGCCGGTGTTGTGGCGCTTCCGTTTTCATTTGTATCGCCGAAAGCGGTGTCGTCGTTGTATGAAGTAATATAAACCGGTTTTTCCTTTGTTCCCTGAGTGACAAGATTCCCGTAAATCAGAAAATTTGAAAAAATCAATTTCAAAGCAACACCTTCTTTAAGTATGAGCGTTTTCCCCGAAGCAACAGTCAAACCGGTACTTGGAATTATATACGGGATGCCGTCAGCGGTCCATGTTTGATTCGCGCTCATAATACCGGAAACATAAAAACCGCGTACGCCGGTACCCGAAGCTTTGTTTCCTGAATTGGAAATGATCAGACCTCCGGACATCCACAAAGAGGCGGCCATGTTGGCGGCGAAAGTATTGCCGGTAATATGAATATCGCCGGAACCCAATGCATAAATTCCGTATGTTGTATTGTTTTTGATAATGCTTTTATCTATGGTTGTTGTACCATTTTCATGTTTTATTCCGTACGATGAACAATTTGAAATGACGGAATTGGAAACATTGAGAGTTCCGCCGTTATTGTAAAGACCGTTATACCCATCATAGCGAATGATGGAATAATCAAAATTCGCCGTTCCGCCGGTTACCGCTTTTATGTGTCCCCAGTTGTAGGGCGCGGGAGAAGTTGCTTCGTTGTCCGCATTTGTATCACCGCCTATTGTGTCATCTTTGAGCGAAGTGAAATATATCGGCAAAGATTCAGAACCGAGAGCGTTCAGCGTTCCGATAATGTTGAGAAATGGGACGTTTTGATATGCGCCCGATAGTTTCATAATAACCCCGGGGTCAATGTTGAGCGTTTTTCCCGATGGAATGATAATTGTACCGAAAAGGACATACGGAAGACCGTCAGCAACAAGGCGTTGTTCCGCCACTATCGTTCCACCGATGATAATACCGCGAGTGCCTGTTCCGTTTGCCGTGTTTCCGGAATTTGAAAGGTTCAGCCCGCCGGAAAAATCCACGGAAACCGCGCCGGAAGCATTATCGGAAAAAGTATTGCCGGTCAGCGCCACGCTCCCCGAACCCGAAACGGAAACGCCGTACGAAGAACCGGAGGAAATTACAGAATTGGAAAGAGAAAGAAAGCCGCCGTTACTGGAAATATTCGTTCCACCATACCGTACCGTTGCATGGTTTAAATTTACAGCGCCGCCTGAAGCAATATTGATACCGCCCCAATCGCCGGAAGCGGGAGAGGAAAGACCAAGGTCTCCATTTGTATCTTCAACGATATCATCTTTGAGAGAGGTGAAATATATTTGTTCCGTCGCGATTTCCGATGTATTTAAAATACCCGAAATGTTCAGCGACATTCCGGAATCAAATTTGACGATTACCCCGGGATCAATCGTAAGAGTAACGCCGGCGGGGACTGCAACGCTTGCTGTTGAAATGACGTACGGACCGCCCGCGATTGTCCAAGTCGTATCGCCGGGGAGCGTTCCGGAAACGGGGGTGTAGGCGAAGGCGAACGACGGAGCGAAAAAGAGTGTGATTGCAAAAACGATGATTTTTGTTTTCATGGCAATAGATATTTGATTATCTTTGCGGACACAATACCTCATTTTTGAAATTATCGCAATATTTATTTATACCATTCTAAGAGCCTACCCCAATAAGGTTTTGCGCATCCGAACAGAAGATTTCGCGGTGTAGCCAGAAAGACCCCCTATTGGAATAGGCTCTAAGTTAAGAATTACAACAAAAGCCGTTGACATTTTAAAAATTCAAAGAATTTCCAAAATGGACGGACTTTACGGACTTTACGGACTTTACGGACTTTACGGACTTTACGGACTTTACGCCTCCCCTCCCTCTCCGTCCTTCTCGGCGTTTTTTACCGTCGTCGTGCTTGTCGCCGATTGCAGGGGAAGCGCTTTGTCGTTGTCGGCTTCGGGTATGGGGGGCAAAGAAGAAGAGTTTGAATCTCCGGCATGGCTTATGGGTATCTCTTGTCCTGACGCGACATCGTATCCGATCGTTTCCACTTCCCCATTCAATCCTCTTTTTTCAAACAGAAGAGCAAAACGCGGGTTCTCGTATTTTCCGTCAATCGTTTTCGTTATCTGCGAAGTCGCTCCGGTTTCCATATCGTAAACGAACACGTGCCACACATCATCAAAAAATGATTGCCACGTGATGAATTTTTCGGAAAGATTCGGGAACATGTCGTTTTGGGCATTTGCGGTAATTTGCCGAATTTCAAGCGCTCCGGCCGTTACATCCGGCGTATAAAACACCTCCCAATTATTATTCACCCAGCCCTGCCATACCGCGCTTTTTCCGTTTATGCGGGGGTTCGTGCTGTTGTAAGGAGTATTCGTTATCTGCCGGATTCCCGTCGTGGTGGATATCCTGTCATAGAGCATTATTTGATAGTGTCCGCCCAAGAGAGCTTGCCACAAAACAAGAGAGGTTCGCTCATCGTATGAAGGAGCGTCATCATCGTATGTGTTTGACGTGATCTGCGTTTTCTCATACGCGTCCTCGTAAAAAATTTCTTTATCATCATTTATTCCCGCTTCGGAATATACTCGCGGCGTGCGGACGGCCGATGTTTCCGTCGTACTGGAAAGTTTGGAGGAAACGCAATAAAAGCCACCATCGTCCATCGGCGTGCATTCGTTGTCTTTGAAAAATACTTTCGGCTGTGCGACGGGAGTCGGCGTTTCCGGAGGGATGGCGGGTGCGGCGGGTGCGGGAATTTCCTCTGAAATTTCTTCCGCATTTTCTTCAGGAACGGCTTCGTCTTCCTCATCTGTCGCCGTAGTTTCCGGCTCTTCTTCGTTTGAAATCATTTCTTCCGTCGCTCCCGCCGCGTTTTCTTCCGAAGGCGCAACCGTTTCCTCTTTCGGCGGAATATCCGCTTGTTCTTCAGGAGAAGTTTCGTCGGAAACAATCGGTTCGGCGCTTGTGCTTGTGCTCGCCTCCTCGGCAATGGGAACGATTTCCGGTTCGGATGTTTCTTTTTCGGGGACGGCGGCGGGGTTTTCCTCCGCGGGTATTTCTTCGGTTGCTGTTGTGATGTTTTCAGAGGAATCGGGCGGGGCGATTTCCTCGGGCGCAATAACGCTTTCCTCGGGTACGACGACGGTTTCCGCCGGCGGAGTTTCTTCAATCGGCGTTGCCGCGTTTTCTTGCGGCGCAGATTCATTTTCCGTTTCCGCCGCCAATATTTCGGGGAAAGAAGGCGGAAGTTCTTCGGCGTACACGGGCACGAGAGGATTGCAGGAAACAAAAACAAGCAACAAGAAAGAAGCCGCTTTTGAAACCGAGGCAAAGGGCGAAGCAACCGGATTGGCGCGCGGAACAAACCGCGGAAGATGCGGGGCGGAAATTTTCGGCGGAGACTTTCGGTCATTCAGAGTAACGATAAGACCCTGAGCCGGAATTTTCTTTTTTTCTTCCACGGCAAAATTACCGAGAACCACGACGTAATCACTCGTTATTCCCCCCGTATCTTTTTTTATTTGTTTTGGCCGTATCACTTTTCCGGAGCGCCAAAAAAGACGTCTTCTCTTCAGGCAGACTCCGTATTAATAATACCGCATTTTGGGACAATTTTTCAGCAAAGTTATCCACAACGGCAACAAAGTATAAGTATCTGGTATAGGTATAAGTATACGAATGACAACGAGCGGAACCAAGGGCAGTCCTTAAAGAGGAGCGCAGCATAGCGAAGTGACGGGGAAAGGACTGCCCTTGGTGGAGCGAACCCTGTCAGAAGAATTGAATTAAAATGAAGTGGTTAATTGGAGATGGTATTACAAGGACTCCCTTTGTAAAAACCGACATAAAAGACATAAAAAAACCGGGGTCATAAAAGACCCCGGTTGGTGTTAAAAAACAAATATTACTTATCTACGAAGATCGGCGCGAAAATTGACGGGCCGAGCTTTTTGTCTATCAGGAAGAACGCTTGTTTCGGAACGTCAAAATCCGCCTTGATGGACAACGCGAAACCGTTGTATCCGATGAGCGAACCGTTCGCCACGAAGTTCTTCATGTGCATATAGGTGTGCCAATGGCCGAAGATATCAAGATCAACGGGGATGATTTTATTCCATTGCGCAATCGCTTTATTGACGGGAATGGTCAAACCGCCGACCCCGCCTTGATATCGCAGAGAATGTCCGTGGTGAAAACGGATTTTCGTGCCATAGACATCAAAATACGAATGGTAGCCTTCCGCAATAATAAACTTCACGCGCGGTTCCGAAGCGAATCTTTGCCGCAGAGAAGAATACAAGAGAGATTCAAGCGAGTTGCCCTGCTCGGTGGAAATATGCACTTTTTTCGTGATGCGCGTGTGATTTCCGACGTGGCAGATGAATGTTAAATTCAGTTTCGTTTCTTCAAGCAGAAAAATGATTCCCGACTCAAGAAGCCCCTGCGCGAACAATATCGCTTCCATCGGACGAAGCTGGCAATTTTCCAGCAATTCTTCGTGAATGTTTCCGGAAATAAAATCGCCGAGAAGCCCTATGACCATGTTATTGATTGTGACATCCTGCTGTTCTTTTCTCGTCAGACTGACGATCTTTTGAAAACATCTGTCCGCGCGTTTTTTTGCGCGTTCAAGATTGAAAAAGTTTTTTCCGTTGACCGTTTCCGCACGAACCAATTCTTCGCAATGCCAATCCGAGAGAATGGCCATCGCCGTCGCTTCGGAAACTCCGAGACTGTTGCTCGGCACGATGACATGCGTACTGTGATTTTCATCAAGTTTGCGCATAACGGCATTTTCTTTTTCCAGCAGTTCCACTTGTTCCTGAAGCGCCTTATATTTCTTTTTCAGATCGCTTTCTTCGGCTTTTGCTTTGCGGACATTTCTGTCTTCGGCGATTTCTTCGCGCAGAGTGCGTTCGGAAAAGATATGATCCAATTCTTCGTGCGTCTCTTTTTTGAGAACGATAAGTTCTTCGGGAGACGACATTTTTTTGGCTTTTTTGCGGGCATCCTGAAGGAGTTTTAATCCTTGTTCATACCACGCGACTGTATTTTTCGTATCCATCGGTACCTCCTTTCTTTCCCGCCATAGTCCGCCTCCGCCATTTGGCGGATAACGAACGACGGCGGTTTTGTTTCAAACATCTGAACCACAGATAATGATACCAAACGCGAAGCGCAAAGCAATAGTGACACGCCGTTGTTCATACCCTTGCGTGCTTTGTCAACAAAATTCCCGTCTGCTAATTCCAGCA
>JBAYGK010000014.1:0-13588 GCA_041666665.1 Minisyncoccota bacterium | reverse complement strand
TCTTTCGACGATACGGTACTTTTTTGAAAAAATGGCAAAAGAGATCATTCTTGCCGTTGAGGGAGAATTTATGGGAGTTTTAAGCGTTCAAAATGAGGTATGAAAAAGTGCAGGCACTTCAGGGCGAAAAGTAACTGCTCACACCCCGTTGCCGGTTCGGGGTTGTACCCCGGACCGAAACATTTGGAATATCTCAACAATATATGGAATTATTGCAAAATCGTGATTTTTTACAAACATTCCGGTGCGGGGTACAACCCCGCACCGGCGACGAAATTTATGACTATTTTTAAGGGTGTGAGCAGTTACGGCGAAAAACTGATTGTTTTTCATCTCATTTTTTGTTGGACAAAATCGGTATTATGTTTATAATGTATTTTACAAAACGTCAAATATGAAAAGTAAAAAACGAATATATTTGGACCATGCCGCGACCACTCCGATTGACTCTCGCGTGCTTTCGGCGATGCAAAAAACGGCGAAAGAGATTTTTGGAAATCCGAGTTCAATTCATAAAGAGGGGGTGGAAGCGAAGAAGGTCATATCCGAGGCACGAAAAGATATCGCGGCGCGTATCGGCGCGAATCCCGATGAAATTATTTTTACCGGCGGCGGGACGGAATCAAACAATCTCGCGATTTTTGGCGCAGCCAACATTCTGGACATCCGATGTCCAGAATATAAAAGGAAGCACATCATTGTTTCTTCCATTGAACACCCCTCTGTTCTTCTGTGCGCCCGCGAATTGGAAAAGCGCGGAGCGGAAGTTACGTTTCTCTCGGTCGGCAACAACGGCATTGTTTTCGCAAAAAGCGTGGCGGAAGCGATACGGGAAAACACGGTGCTCGTTTCCGTCATGTATGCGAACAACGAAATCGGAACAATACAGCCGATTGCGGAAATCGCGAAAGTTATCCGCCATGCAAAACACAAACCGCTTTTTCATACGGATGCTTGTCAGGCAACCAACTATCTTGATATGAATGTTTTGCGGCTTGGGGTTGACCTTATGACTTTCAATGCGTCAAAGATGTACGGTCCGAAAGGCGTCGGCGCGCTCTATGTAAAAAGGGGCGTTCCGCTCTCCCCGCTCGTTTTCGGGGGCGGGCAGGAAAAAGGGATGCGAAGCGGAACGGAAAATGTTTCGGGAATCGCCGGTTTTGCGGAGGCGATGAAACTCGCGGAAACAATGAAGGAAAAAGAATCGGCGCGACTGCTGAAACTCCGCGATTTTTTCATCAAAGAAATTTTAAAAAAAATGCCGAACGCCGTTTTAAACGGAAGCGCGAAAAATCGTTTGCCCAATAACGTGAATTTTTCTTTCCCCGGGCTTGACGGAGAAGAGCTCGTCATTCAGCTGGATGCGCGCGGAATTGCCGCATCAACGGGAAGCGCTTGCGCGAATATTGCTCATGACGGAAAAGTTTCCCACGTCCTGAAAGCTATCGGCGCGGACAATGATATCGCAAGAGGAGGCGTGCGTTTTACCCTCGGACGCGGAACAACAAAAGAAGATATGAAAAGGACAGCAAAAGAATTGTCCGATATTGTAAAAAATCTCCGCCAATAAAAACAAACCCCGTCGCGCGGAAGCGGCGGGGTTGGCGTTTACTGTTCGGATTGAATGTACGAAATAACGGCGATGGAATAAAGGGTTGCGCCGAATGCCAAGGCGGGAAGCCAATCGGCAAGAGCTATTCCCGAAAAGATGACGGTTGCACCAATGTAGAATGCCGCAGTGGCGCACGCCCATCCGAAAATCGCTAAAATCAAGAACAGAAAAATGAAAGCCACCGCCTCAAATCGTCCGGTTATTTTTTTCAAATCGGCGTATGTCTTGCCGGAAAGAACGAGCGCAATCGTCGCGAGAACGATAAGTCCGACGCCGTGCAGTATCAATGAAGTCGTATCCACAAAAATCTCCTCAAAAATCAAACGGAAAAACAAATTTGTTTCCATTTTTAAACTAGCATATTTTATAAAATTTGTCAATAAAGCTGTTATTGCACGGCGTTTCGTACTATAATGGAATAATATCAATTAAACATGTATGTCATATGCACCAACCAAAAAATTATGAACACCTGATCGGACTTGCGGGGTTCAGCGAAACACTGCTTAAAAATCACTTCACGCTGTATCAGGGATATGTTGCGAACGTGAATAAGATTGCCGAGAAAGCGGAAACGATTGAAATCGGTTCCATTGAATACGCCGAGTTGAAACGCCGTTTTTCATGGGAATGGAACGGCATGCGTTTGCATGAACTCTATTTCGGCAACATGAAAAAAGACGCGCTTGCCGTCAATGGCAATTCCGAACTCTATAAAAAAATCGCCGAATCTTTCGGGTCGTTTGAAAATTGGAAAAAAGATTTTCTCGCGACCGGCGCCATGCGCGGCATCGGATGGGTTATTCTGGCTTACGAGAAAGAAGAGGGAAGACTTTTCAACATCTGGGTCAACGAACATGATGCCGGACACCTTGCGGGCACGACGCCGCTTCTCGTCATGGATGTTTTTGAACACGCCTTCATGATTGACTACGGTTTGAAACGTGCGGATTATCTGAACGCTTTTTGGAATGCGATTGATTGGAAAGCGGCGGAGGAGAGATTGACAAAATAAAATGCATGTTCAATACTGTAATTGGACAAAAAGACTTCTGACCTTCGGAGGATAAAAATGAATGCTGAAACGGAAGAATTACCGAAAAAATGGCGATTTACCGTCTTCATATATAGCGGTAAACTTACGGCGCAAGAGCGGCGAAACAAAGAAAAAATGGGCGTGGGCACTTGGGCCGAGTGCTTCGTGGAAATTTCCAGGATAGAAGAAGAAAACCTGAAAAACGGCTATGCTTCCGGATGGGGAATGGTCCCGGTTGGATAGTCGCGGCGGAAACAAAAAGTCCCACCCGGGCACCAAAGAACAAAATCGGAAAATTTTACCGGACGAGGGCAATCTCCTCGTCCGGTTTTTTATTTTTTTAGACATTTGGATTTTTATTGTAAATTAGAAATTGGAAATTGGAAATTTTTTAAAACACTTTGCATTTGATTTTTTTACTGAACAACATTTTCTTCTTCCTTTTCATCATGCTTTTTGATATCATAGAGCTATGGAAGATCTCACAAAACAACAAATGGTGCTTCTGACCGTTTTGGTCAGTTTCGTGTGTTCGGCGGCAACGAGCGTTACCGTCGTTTCGCTTTTGACCGATGCCGCGCCAACCGTTTCTCAAACCATCAACAACATTGTTGAAAAGACCATAGAAAGAGTGGTAACGGGAACGACAACACCTGTCGTTATTAAGCCGTCTCCCGCTCCCGTTCTTTCGGAAAGCGAAAAAGTCATCTCGGCGGTGCAGGAAAATCTCCCCAAGCTTGTCATAATTCGGAGCAAAGAAAAAGAAGGGGAATCGGCGACCAGTACGGAGAAAATCGGAATCGGGGCGGTGATATCGCCGGACGGACTGATTGCCACCGACAGTTCTCTTATCGGAGAAGGGACGGAATTTATTATTGCGCTCGGCGATAAATACCGCTATGCGAAAAAAGTGTATTTTGATAATAATTTTCATCTCGCCATTTTGCAGACGGACGGTGCCGTTAAGGGAGATAAAAGCACCGAGATTTTGACATTTTCTCCGCTTTCTTACATGAAAGACGATGCAAAACTCGGGTTGCCGATAATCGTACTCGGCGGAGAAAACGGAAAATCCATGACAAGAGGAACTTTGACCGAAGTGCCGGAGGATAAAACCTTGCCTCTTCTTGTCGGAGATATCACTCTTACGTCTGCACAGAAAGGGGGAATCGTCTTCGGATTGGACGGAAAGGCGATCGGCGTTGTTCTTTCATCCCCTCTCGGCGTTCCGCAAATCTTCCATTATTCCAACATCATTTCGGCACTCGGCGATTACAAAGATTTGAAACAAAATGCGGCCAAAACGCAAATTTGACAAATACTTTAAAATCTTGTAGTATTGTACCGAAAGCCAAGCAACGGTTTTTTTACTTTATAACTTTATAACTTTATAACTTGATAAACTTCATAACTTCATATGCCTCCGCTTAAAGATTTCACAACCAAAGCAAAAGAAGCAATCAGGCGGGCTCATGAGCTTGCCATTGAACGCGGTCAAAATCACGTTGACTCTTTGCATCTTCTCGCCGCACTGGTTCTTCAGGAGGAAGGACCCGTTATCGCCATATTGGACAGAATGGAAGTTGACCAGAATCTTCTGATTGATTCTCTTCTCGGCGTGCTTGAAGCAAGCGAGAGCGGGACGACGATGTCGCCGTCCTATCAGATGTATCTTACGCCGGAGCTGGCGAGTGTGCTTGAAAATTCAGCCAAAGTTTCTCAGTCGCTTTCCGACAATTTTATTTCCACCGAACACATTTTCATATCCCTTATTGAAACATCGCAGGTCTCCCGTGAACTTTTGGCGCGCTTCAAAATCGGAAAAGATGAAGTTCTCCGCATTCTCCATGAATTCAAAAACGGCAATGTAACCGACGTCGGCGCTCCGAAAAAATCAAAAGTGCTCGCCAAATACACGAGAAGCCTGACAAAACTCGCGAGCGAAGACAAGCTTGATCCAGTTATCGGCAGAGATGTTGAAATTGCGCGCATCATGCAGATACTTTCGCGCAGAACCAAAAACAATCCGATCCTTATCGGAGAAGCCGGCGTTGGAAAAACAGCCGTCGTGGAAGGTCTCGCGATCCGCATGGCGAAAGGAGATGTGCCCGAGTCGCTCAGAGACAAAGAACTCGTTTCTCTTGATATCGGTTCTTTGGTCGCGGGCACGAAATATCGCGGAGAATTTGAAGAGCGGCTCAAAGCCATCATGAAAGAAATTGAGCTCTCGGAAGGAAAGATAATTCTTTTTATAGATGAAATACACATGATTGTCGGCGCGGGCGGAGCGGACGGTTCTCTGGATGCGTCAAATATGTTGAAGCCGGCGCTTGCTCGCGGAGACCTTCGCGCCATCGGAGCCACGACGCTCAAAGAATACCAAAAACACATTGAAAAAGATCCCGCGCTTACCCGCCGTTTCCAACCGGTCTTAGTGAACGAACCGTCCATTCCCGATGCGGTCGCCATTCTCCGCGGATTGAAAGAAAAATACGAGTTGTATCACGGGGTGCGCATTACCGACGATGCCATCATTTCCGCGGTGAATTTGAGCAGTCGCTACATCAGCGACCGATTCTTGCCGGACAAAGCGGTTGACCTCATTGACGAGGCCGCTTCCATGCTCAAAATTTCGCTGGAAACAAAGCCGGCGATTTTGGAGGATGCCCATCGGAAGATTATGCGCCTTGAAATTGAAAAAGAAGCGCTGAAAAAAGAAGCGAGTACGGAAGAGGGGCACAATGCGAAAGCGCGGATGAAAGATATTGATAAAGAAATCGGCGACCTTCGCGAAAGAACGCACGATGTGGAAACGAGATGGAAGAACGAAAAAGAAATCCTCACTTCCATTCGGGAGATAAAAAAACAGCTTGATACGTTCCGGCTTGAAGCGGAGGCGGCGGAGGCTCGCACGGATTTGGCGACGGTTGCGGAGATACGCTACGGGAAAATTCCCACGCTTGAAAAAGAACTCGCGGTGAAAAGTTTGCGCCTCAAGAAACTCAAAAGCGGACAGAGAATACTCAAAGAAGAAATAACGGAAACAGAGATTGCCGATATCGTTTCCAAATGGACGGGAATTCCGGTTTCAAAAATGCTGGAGGAAGAAGCGGCGAAACTCGCACAGCTTGAAGAAAGCCTCCGTGCCCGCGTCGTCGGACAAGGGAGCGCCATCACAAAAATATCCGATGCCATCAAACGGTCCCGTGTCGGCATTTCCGACCCGAATCACCCGATCGGCTCATTCCTTTTCCTCGGTCCGACCGGCGTGGGGAAAACGGAGCTTTCCAAGGCTGTTGCCGAATTTTTGTTCAATGACGAAAAATCACTGATTCGCATAGACATGTCCGAATACATGGAAAAGCACTCGGTTTCAAAAATAATCGGTTCTCCCCCCGGATATGTCGGACACGAAGAAGGAGGCAACATCACCGAACTCGTGCGGCACAAACCGTATTCCGTGCTTTTGTTTGACGAGATAGAAAAAGCGCACCCGGAGGTGTTCAATATTCTCCTGCAGGTGCTTGATAACGGACGGCTTACCGACGCGAAGGGAAGAACGGTCAACTTCAAAAACACGGTTATCATCTTGACTTCAAACATCGGCGCCGAATTTATTGACAAAATGAAATCCATCGGTTTTTCAAACACGAATGATGCCGCCGATTACACGGAAGCGAAAGAAAAAGTCACCGCCGCGCTCAAAAATTATTTCCGTCCGGAATTTTTGAATCGTTTGGACGAAATTCTCATTTTTGACATTCTGTCCAAAGAAGCGGTTCGGGAGATTGCCGGGCTTCAGGTTGCCATAGTGCAAAAACGCCTGAAAGAAAAAGAAATAATTCTCAATGTTTCGGATGCCGCGCTTGAATACCTCGCCAAAGAAGGATATAACCCGCAGTACGGCGCGAGACCTCTGAAACGGCTCATCCAAAACAAAATTTTGAATCCGGTTGCTGGCATGATGATCGGAAAAGGAATGCTCTTCGGCGGAGTGGTGTCTGTCGGCATGAAAAACGGAGAACTTGCCATCACGGCGGATAAGATTAAACGAAAACCGGCGGGAAAGAAAGAAAAAGAAAAAGTCGCGGTATAAATCGTAAAAAAACAGTTCAGGGCGGACTGTTTTTTGTTTGACTCGGTTTTATTTTTATGATATAATTGCGACAGAACATTTTTATTGCACGGGAGAAAAGCAATGAAAGACCCGATTGAAAAATCAATAATAGACGCCTACGATTCATATCTTCTTGCGGAAAAAGCGAAAGAAAACAGGACGGCGGGAAATGCGGAAGAAGAGGATATTTTGAACATTCTTCGCATCTTGACGAAGCATCATTCAAGAAAGGAAGGATTCTCCATTTCGGAGATTACATACGTCGGAGACTGTTTATTTTGGAATCGTCCGAGATATCTTGAAATATCAATGATGCTGGAAAACGCGCGGAGAGACGGCAAAGTTGCTTGTGTTGGCGAAGGACATTGGAAACTCATCGCGTGAAAATGAAAGCAAAAATAATCCCGCCAAGACTGCCTTGGCGGGATTTTTGTCGTCGTTTGTCGTCCCCATACCATATATGCATACTTATCCCTTATATCTCGCCGGCGGGGCTTTCTTTTTCAAAAATTTCTGGTATACTGTTCACATTGCGTCGGTGGTAGAGTGGTCTAATACACGAGACTGTAAATCTCGCGGCTTTACGCCTTCGTTGGTTCGAATCCAACCCGGCGCACCAAACGAGTATAAGGGGCTTGTATAAGTATATGGGACGAACGGATAAAAAATCGGCCAATAAGCCGATTTTTTACTTGGACGTCCGACGTCCAAGTCGGATTTGTTTTAAAAGGGGGAAAACGATATACTTGTATTATATCAAAATTAACTTTTTTATCATGAACTCAAAAACCGTATATTTCATCAGTTTCGTGATTTTTATTCTCGGCGTTTTGCTTGGGGTGATGGCAACGTATTCGTATCTTACTTTGTCTCCGGTTGATCCGATAGACGGAGGCATCGCCTGCACGATGGAAGCGAAGATTTGTCCCGACGGCTCATCGGTGGGGCGAACGGGACCGAATTGCGAGTTTGAAAAATGTCCTTCTTCGGGAACAACCGGAACTGTCGGTACAGGAGGGACGGAGCCCATTGATTCAACCGGCGGAAATACCGGAGCGGGAACGATTCTTCCCGGAGACGGCGGCGGAGGTGTCGCTTGCACAATGGACGCGAAAATTTGTCCAGATGGTTCATCCGTCGGACGCGTCGGTCCGAATTGCGAATTTGCGGAATGTCCGATTCTTGGAGCTCAGGGATCGTTATGTTCAACAAACAGCGATTGCGGATCGGGTTATGAATGCATTGATACTTCTCCCGTAATACGAGAAGGCGAACCGGCCAATCTTCGGTGCTGGAAAATCGGTTCGCCGCGACCGATATGTCTTTCGGGCAATACGCGCATCGGCACGCCAAACGGCGATGTTCTCGTGAAAGATATGAAAGTCGGCACGGGCGTTTGGACGGTTGATAAAAACGGAAAGAAAGTTTTCGGGACAGTCATTCTCGCGGGAAAAACGCGCGTGCCGGGCAATCACAAAGTCATGCACATTAAACTTTCCGACGGACGAGAACTCCTTGTTTCTCCCGGGCATAAAATTGCCGATGGACGGAAAGCCGGGGAGATAATGGTTAAAAGTGTTATTGATGGCGCAACCGTCGTTCTCGCTTCGCTTATTTCCTACGGAGAAGAATATACGTACGATATTCTCTCGTCGGGCGATACCGGAATATATTTTGCGAACGGCATACTCCTGCGAAGCACGCTCCGATAAAAGCGGTATTATCACACCCTTATCTTTCGGTGTCGTTCGGAAAAAATGAAAAAGCCGTGCAATTTCATTTTCTTCCTCTCTAATCGAAATATTTTTTAATTTTTATATTTGATACCATGGAAAACGAAAAAGAAGTTCGCGTTATCGGAAATGCCTCCGATGAACAAAAAGAACAAGCAAGAAAAAGGGTTGAAAAAACGCTTTCCGATCCGGAGAGCGCCTTTTCAGAGGCGGCAAAAGAAAAATTAGCCAGATTGGAGTACCCGAAATCAAAAGAAGAGATTGAAATTATCCGGTTTATCAACGAAAGACTGAAAAGCTTGATGAAAGAATGCGGCGCCGAACCGTATGATATTTCCGCGGAAAATTTTCACATCCTTCCTCCCGACCTGTATCATGAAATGAACAATAACGAGGATAACCACGCTTCAGCCGTAATTTATCAGCAAAAAGTATTGATTGACGCGGATTCCGTTCGCGGCAATCTCCTTTTTTTCGCTTCATTGGCGGCGCATGAATCCGCGCATCTTCGCGGGCATCTTGCGCTTGAGGTGAATGAATCTCCGCAATCGGGTCATTTTGACGAAACACGATACAGACGGGGATGGACCGTCGGTTCTTCGCGAAAAAAGAAAGAAGAGGGGGAAGGTCACTCTCATTTTATGGGTGTTCACGAAGCGATCGCGACCATGGTTCAGAAAAATATGATCGGGGAAATTCTTGAACTTCCCCTGTTTGCCGATGAAAAAGAACTTCGGGAAAGCGAAACATGGGGGAAGGTCAAAGCGCTTGTATCGGAAATCAAGAAAATTCCGGAGGATGATATCATTTGGGTTAATCCGAAAAATTTGGAAGAAGGGGAATCTTACGGATATCCCGCCCAAAGAAAAACGCTGGAGTATGTTTTTTTTGAGGTGCAAAAACAATTTCCAGAGCAATATAAAACCGCGGACGACGTATACCAAGAATTTTTAAAAGCCCAGTTTACGGGACAAATGTTATCCGTTGCCCGGATGATTGAAAAAACTTTCGGAGAAGGAAGCTTCCGAACGCTCGGAAATATGGATAAGGGTGAAAATAGCGGAATCATAACGCTTGAAGCGTTGAAAAAAGCGAGGATGCGAACGCTTCGCGATGCCGAACAGCAGTGAGTATTTGATGAAAAACAGCTCTTTTTTTGTAAAACCGGCAAAATTATGATACATTCTTAATAGAGTTTTTTGTTTGTCGGGGGGAAAAATGCCTGAAAAAACAGTTACCGTGAAAGTTGAAATATGCGAAAAATGCAAAGAGGCAACGAGCATCATTTTTCCGTGGATTGAAGAATTGCCGGGAATATGGATGAAGAAACATGCGATTAACTTGCCGTGCCGGTGCGAGCGCGAAAAATCGGAACGAAGAATAAAAGAACTTATTGAATCAAATACATAAGATTCTCCACTGTGAGGATTGGGAAAAATAACGCTTCCCGCAAAACAGCCGCTTCGGATAATATCGGGGCGGTTTTACTTTGTAAAAAGTCCGCAAAAATTGTAAAATAAAGGCAATGAGATTAAAAAGAATTGAACTCACGGGCTTTAAATCGTTTGCGCGCAAAACGGTCATGGATTTCAGCGCGTCCATCACCGCCATCGTCGGACCGAACGGTTCCGGAAAATCAAACGTGGCGGAAGCGATGCGATTCGTGCTCGGAGAACAATCCATAAAATCGCTCAGAGGCAAGCGGGGAGAAGACCTTATTTGGAACGGATCCAAGGCGATGGGGCGGACGAATCACGCTTCCGTTTTAATCGTTTTTGACAACACGGATCGCGTCTTTGATATTGACTACGACGAGGTAACCATCGGCCGGCAAGTATATCGCGACGGCACCAATGAATATGCCATCAACGGCACCATGGTTCGTTTGAAAGATATCATAGAGCTTCTTTCCGCGGCGCATATCGGTTCTTCGGCGCACCATATTATTTCGCAGGGAGAAACGGATCGCTTTCTTTTTGCTTCCATTAAAGAGCGGCGCATTATGATAGAGGATGCGCTCGGGCTTCGCATTTATCAATACAAGATCAACGAGAGCGAGAGGAAGCTCAAAAAAACGGAGGAAAACGTGCGGGAAATTTCACTCTTGCGCAAGGAGCTCGCCCCGCGGATTTCTTTTTTGAAAAAACAGGTTGAAAGGATTGAGCGCGTAAAAAAACTGCGCAACGATTTGGCGGGCATTTATGCCGAGTATCTCAAACGAGAAGAATTGTATCTGGAACATCAAAAAAAGACGAACGAAGAGGAAGCGCAAGGACCAAAAGAAGAACTCCGCATTCTTGACGAACAGATCCAAAAAGCGAGAGAAATGATATCGGCGAGCGGAAAAGAGAGCGCGTTTTCTGAAGACATTCTGAAACTTGAAGCGGACATCCGTTCCGTACGAAACAAAAAAGACGAATTTTCCCGCGCCCTCGGACGTTTGGAAGGAATGATAGAATCGGAAACCAGGCGCATCGCGCGCGAGCGGGAAAGAAAAGCGCAGGCGGAAATAAAGGATATTCCCGTGTCGCTTTCCCGCGTTCGCGAGATGGTGCACATGGCGGACGAAATGATCCAGAGTGCCCGTTCCATGGAAGATATCGGACAGGTAAAAGAGTCTCTTGAACACATCAGAATGCTTCTTCACGGATTCATAGATCAAGCGACCTCAAAAGAAGAAGTTCATACCGAAGACGCGGGGCTTGCCGAAAGCGAAGCGGACAGTCAAAGAAAAAGAGAAGAAAAAGAAGGGGTTGAACGCGAAATGCAAACGCTTCGGGAAGAAGAAGAGAGAGTGCAGGCTCTGTATGCGTCCATGAAAGCATCGGCTGAAAAAGAAAAAGACGCGACTCGCGATATTGAGCGCGAACTTTTTAACACGATGTCAAAGCGGAGCGAGGCGGCCATTAAGGTGAATGCGTGCCGGTCGCGTTATTTTGAGATTGAACACGAGGAACAAGATTTCAAAACAGAACTTGCCGAGGCGGGCGTTCTGATCGGCTATCAGATATTGGAATACGGCAATCTTCCGATAAGTGCGGAGGAAGCGATTGCCGAGGAAAGGGAAGCCCAGCGCGCGCGCAAAAAAAATATTGAACGGATGAAGATTCGCATTGAAGAGATGGGCGTCGGCGGCGGAGAAGACGTACTGAAAGAATATGAGGAAGTCATTGATCGGGACGCTTTTCTTGAGCGCGAGCTTACCGATCTTGAAAAAACCGCGGAATCTCTGCACGGTCTTATTTTTGAACTTTCCGAAAAACTCGCCGTTGAATTTAAAGAGGGTCTTGAAAAAATCAACAAACAATTTCAGGAATTTTTCACCATTCTTTTTGGCGGCGGCACCGCATCTCTCAAAACCGTTATTCCCGTGAAGAAGAAAAAAGCCGAAGAGGAAGGAGGCGAAAGTCTTGAGGCGATAACGGAAGAACCCGAGCCCGAAGACGAGGAAGAGCAGGAAGAGGGTCTGGAGATAAATATTTCGCTTCCGCACAAACGATTGCGCGGGATACAGATGCTCTCGGGAGGGGAGAGAACCCTTACTTCCATTGCGCTTCTTTTCTCGGTATCGCAGGTCAATCCGCCGCCGTTTTTGGTGCTTGATGAAACCGATGCCGCTCTTGATGAGTCCAATTCAAAAAAATACGGCATGATGCTCCAAACTCTTTCGCAAACATCCCAGCTCGCAATCATCACGCATAATCGCGAAACCATGTCGCACGCGGGGATCATTTACGGCGTGACGGTGGGAATGGATTCGGTTTCAAAAATTCTTTCAATAAAATTTGAGGACGCCGAGGGAATGATGGCCAGGTAAGTATAAGGGATTAGTATAAAGAGAAAGGAACGACGGCAGATAACTTGACGGGAAAAAATTGGCGGTGAGTCCTCCCTTTGGAGGTCTCTCCGCCAATTTTTTTCCGTCAAGTTATCGGTAACACTTAAGAAAACAAAAACCCTCATCCGAAAACGGACGAGGGGTATTGGCTATTTAACCAAATATGATATAAATTGCGGACAGTATGCACAGATAACCACCAAGAGCCATAAACATATAGCGAGAGGTCGTAATATCCTGCGCATAAATTTAGCGTGCATCATGTCTTTTCTTGCTTGTTCACAGGATTGGCGGAACTCGCGATCAATTCGTTCGCTTCTTTCTTTTCTTTCCTTCTCGTGTTGCGTGTCAAACGCAGGACTCGCTGAAATATAATCGGATGATTCCGGATTATCAAAGTTACTGTTGTTTTCCTCTTTTTTGCCCCATTCAGGTAAAGACCAATCCCATCCTCCCGGATACATAATTTCCTCTTTTATTAAGGTTGCTAATCTGGATTGTTTATATCATGGAAAGAAAAATAAGTTAAAAAAAGAATGGGTGTGGGAACAGAGAAGGAATAGTAACAAGACAATTATTATTTGTTTTTCTAAACGATATACGATAAAATGTATCTATGAAAAAAGAAAAAATGACATTGGAAAAACTCGGAGGACTTATAGAGAAACTGGCTCTGTTTACCATGAATGGATTTGAGAAAATGGATAAAAGATTTGAGCAAGTGGAATCGGAATTATCTTCGGTTAAACAAGAAGTTTCCTCCATAGATTCGGAATTATCTTTTGTTAAGCAAAAAGTTTCTTCAATTGAAGAGGAGCAGAAAGAAACCAATCGTCGGCTCACCTCCATTGGGAGAAAACAAACAGGAACGACTTTGAGTCTTGATGAAACGGTGCGCCGAAGCGAATTTGATGGAATCGTTCACCGCGTGGAAGCGCTTGAAAAGAAATAATCCGAACTTTTTTATGTGATAAGTCCCGACTTCTGCCATTAGCATGACAAAAAATTTGACGAGATATTTATAACGGTATTTTCAACAAACAAATGTAAAATATTGAATTCATGTTTTCTCTTTCAGTTTATCGTGCCCCTCCACCTCTTTAGAGGGGGAGGTTGGGAGGGGGTGAGTTAGCGAAATTTGTAAAAAATACGCACCCCACCTCAATCCTCCATTAACATGGACTGTACACCTTTTCAATATTTTGTTTCTCTCCTTACAGGAGCAGTACACCCTTTTGATATTTTCGCTCGT
>JBAYGK010000013.1:0-13628 GCA_041666665.1 Minisyncoccota bacterium | reverse complement strand
CGTTCCGATCCCGTGCCCACCTGTATTCCTTCCACCATCATTCCGGTGTATCGCGGACATAATTTTTCTTCCTCTATCGTAACGGAAAGTTTCCTGGTGTTGCCTTTCGGAAATTTTTTGAACGTGTGCGGAACGACTCTTGCTCCCAGAAGCGCGCCGACTTCGCGCGCCATGCCTTCATAAGAAAGGCAGTCGTGCGACCGATTCGGCAAAATGGAAACATCAATAACCGGACCGTTTTCGGATTTCTCTATCCCCTCCACCTCAAAAGAGTGGAACGTGATAAGATCAGCCAGCTTCTCCGGATCGGGAAGCGGTTTTTTAAAATATTCTTGGAGCCAAGCGTGTGATATTTTCATAAAATTAAGTTTATCAAGTTAAAAAGTTTATCAAGTTCATAAAGTAACGACTGCACTATCCGGCTTTATGAACTTTCTAAACTTGATGGACTTTTAACTGTTTTGTATCGCCTCTTTAATGATATTTTGAACGCGCATAAAGTCGCTGTCGGTCGGTTCGCATTTTTGTATCTTCACATAGAGGCCGGGCTGAATATTATTTATCAATTTCGGAATTTCCCGAAGTTTTTCAATGTTACCGCGCGCCTCAATGAGCGTTTGCCGGAGCTTCGGTTCTTTTTTGAATAACATTTCAAGACTCGTTGCGGCTATGGCGGACTTACTTACCCCAAGATCATTATTTTTATCAATCCTGATGTATTTTGTAAAAACTTCCGATTTGGACCCATTCGCCGGTAAAACAGCAATATCATTATCGTTTATATGAATACCCGATTTCATAAGGATTGTTTCTCTCCTCGCTTCAATTTCTTCAGGTACGTATTGTGAAAGATATTCTCCCGTAAGCAGCTCAGCGAACCCCTCTTCCAAAAAATCTCCCCAACCAAAATTTTTATTAATTTTAAGCAAAAAACCGGATCTTGGATTGGTGAGCGTTTTTTTGCGGGAAAGATATTGAGGATAGCCATTCAAAGCATGAGATAATTCATGAACGATTGTTCCTTCTTCAAAGACATCCTCACGATTATGATTCCTCCTTACGAATACAGTGCGAAGTTCCGAAACGTACACCCCGCTTGCTTCGTGTTCTACCATTTCACCAATATCATATACACCGCCAAGAATCTTATTGATTTCGGGAATATCTTCGTCGTAAAATACGATAAAATCTTCAATCGGGATATTTCGTTCTTTCATAAAATCTTTCACTCTCTCAATATTGAGCCCGTCTGTTTTGCCCTCAAAATTTTCCAATATTTCAGCGCGCAAAAGACGCCATTTCTCCGGCATTTCGTTTAATCGTTCCACTCGTTTATTTTTTTCAGGTGGTTGTTCCATAACGTTGCTTGACCCCGTTAGAGTTTTAAAATATTCTGTTTTTTGATAATACGTTTTTTTGAATAAAATTCACTTCTTTATGCTATACAAAGGGATAAAACTCTCGGGGTTGACTTTTTTATTGTATACGTATATAATGAAATTACAAATGGCTTCGGCTCGACTCTGTCGCAAGACAGAGGAAAAAACAAAAAAGTTCATGGCAGCAATGCTTTGAGCTTTTTTGTTAAGTCTTGATACTCCTCTTTTTCCATTTCCCCGATATGGCGCGCCAAACGGCTCGCATCGATAAGGCGCAACTGTGACAAAATAGCCAAACTCTTTACCCCGGGAACAAAGGAAAAAACAAAATAAAATTTATCCGATTTTTTAGGTATTGGTTTTATTGATTTAGAAAGCGGAATACCCCAAAAGATCTTATCATTAAATTTCTTTAGCACCAATACTGGTCTCAAAAAATCTTCGCCTTTTCCATCTTGTTCAAATCCGATATTCGCACCGAGCGAACAATACCAGATTTCCCGTTCATGAAAAAACACGCGAACTTCTGTTTCGTTCAATTTTTCTTTCTTCGTATGCCATTTCTGAAAATCTTTTGACATGTTATTTTGAATTTTTATATCCGCTACACCAAGGACTGCCCTTTCTCCGTCGTTTCGCTATGCTACACTCCTCTTTAAGGGCAGTCCTTGGTTCCGCTCATTGCTTATTTTTGCCCGTCGTCGTGACTTTACGGACTTTATAGACTTTTGACTTTATGGACTTTAAAACTGATTTACAAATCTCAAATCTCCCGAGTAAAACAAGCGCACGTCGTCAATTCCGTACCGTAACATCGTCAAGCGTTCTATGCCGACGCCAAAAGCGAAACCTTGCCATTTGTTCGGATTTATTCCCGCGCTTTCCAAGACCTTCGGGTGCACCATTCCCGCGCCCATGATTTCTATCCAGCCGGTATGTTTGCAGATATTGCACCCTTTTCCCTCGCATTTGAAACACGACATGTCTATTTCCACTCCCGGTTCAACGAACGGAAAAAAACTCGGGCGAAAACGGATGTCTATCTGCTTGCCGAAGAATTTCATGAAAAATTTTGAAAGCACCCATTTCATATTGGAGAGAGAAATGTCCTTCCCGACCATGAGTCCTTCCGCCTGAAAAAACTGGGTTTCGTGCGTCGCGTCGGTCGCTTCATAGCGAAAAACTTTCCCGGGCGCGATAATCGCAAAGGGCGGTTCATGAGTTTCCATATAGCGCACCTGAACGGGCGAAGTATGCGTGCGGAGGAGTTTCCCCTCGCTTTTGGGCTTGAGCCAGAAGGTATCCCACATATCGCGCGCCGGATGGTCGGCGGGAATATTCAGGGCGTCAAAGTTGTAAAACTCGGTTTCCATTTCGGGGCCCTCCACAATCTCAAACCCGAGTTTTGAGAAAATGCGTCCGATTTCCGCTATCATTTGAGACATAAGATGAATATGCCCTTTTTCGCCGTCTGCCGACGAATTTTCTTTTTTGGTGTCCATTCGTCAATTATGACAAAAAAAACGACAAATTCCAAGTAGAAACAAAAAAATCCCCGACAATCCAAAAGGATCATCGGGGAATATGCATTATACCGATCGAATTTCGGTAACTTCTTTTATGTATTCGTTGTCTTTATCAATAGTGTTTTCTTTCTGTTGAAACAGGACAATTTCCGCCATATAGAGCAATTTGTTTTCCGGAAAAAAAAGATCCGGTCCTCTGCGCTTCTCCCATTCATCCAGTTTAGGCGGTTTATATACCGTTATTTCCCCTTCGTATATGGTCATGATGTATTTTATCATTCCTAAATGAGGCTGATTGGCATTCCATTTTTTTTTCAGTCTAAGTGCCTCCGAGAAGACCGCTTCGCGTTCTTTTTCCAGTCTAAGTACCGCTTGATAGACAGCTTCGCGTTCTATCTCAACATCGTAGGATGGTTTTGGAAACCAGTTTTTCCATGTCCGTTTTTCCGCAGGAAAGCGCTTAACCCCAACTTCGCCGACATGATTGCCAGCAAAATCCAAGAGGAAGATCCGTTCGTATACAGATCCAAGACAGTCTTGCGTGTTCCGCTCTTTATTTCTTGATAAGAGCGTTTCATTTACACGACTTGTTTTCAAATCCCTTATGACTGCGGGAAGGTAGTTTTCAAGAAATGGATATTCGTGGAGATAAGCTCTAAGTTTATCTTTGGATACGCCTGCGAGTAGTATTACATCATTTGCTTTTACTTTTATTTTTGTGTTCATTTTACTGCTCCTCGCCGCATCTCGCGACGATTGGTTGCCCCGATATCTCATCAGTAGCAAAAGGAGTGCCGTCAATCATCTCGAAAAACGGAGTTTGGTCGTCAATGTACTATTTACGACTGAAAAAAGTATAACATATATATTAAAAAAACGCAAGTTTTTTTCAAAAGCCGAATTCTTTGAGAACCGCGAGAACTTTTTTGGTCGGCAGGCCGACGACGTTTTCTATGTCGCCTTCAATTCTTTCCACCAGCGCGCCACCGAGTTCTTGTGCGGCGTAGGCACCGGCTTTATCCAGCGGTTCGCCGGTTGCGATGTAGGCGTTTATCGTTTCATCGGTAAGATTCTTGAAAAATACCTTTGTTTCCTCCGCGCAAGAAATGCGCTTTCCTCCCGCTTCCATAACGGTAAAACCGGTAATGACCGAATGAGATACGCCGCTTAACATGTGCAATATTTCCTTCGCTTTTTCCGGAGTGTGCGGCTTTCCTATTATTTTTCCCTCATAAACGACAAAGGTGTCCGCGGAAATGATGATTGCGCCGGGATATCTTTCCGCCACGCTCTCCGCCTTCCCTTGTGATAAATATTTTGCGAGTTCGCGCGGAGGGAGCGATATATTCATGTCTTCTTCGTAATCGGAAGGAACGACATCAAAAACCACTCCCGCTTTCGCAAGCAATATTTTTCTTCGCGGAGATGCGGAAGCGAGAATGATTTTTTTCTTCATGGAATGAATCATGTTACATTTGCAAAAGCGGGTCCTCCATACCGGCAAAAGAAAAGGCTTCGGCACGCTCAACGCAAGAACCGCATTTTCCGCACGGCGTTTCTTTTCCTTCGTAGCATGTCCACATGAGCGAATAATCCGCGCCGAGTTCTTTCCCCATGCGGGCGATTTCTCCTTTTGTGAGATTGATGAAGGGGGCCTCAAGAGTAACGGAAAACCAATCGCATATCTTGAGCGCCTCTCCGAGTTTTTGCGCAAATTCCGGACGGCAATCCGGATATATCGCGTGATCGCCGGCATGCGCGCCGTAAAATACCTTCTCCGCCTTCTCGGAAATGGCGTAACTCGCCGCGAGAGCAATTAAAACCATATTTCTGTTCGGAACAATCGTCTGCTTCATGCTTTCTTCCTCGTAATGTCCGTGAGGCACGGGGATATCCGATGTGAGAGAAGAACCGCGCGCTATTTCGGAAAGAGGGAGAGAGAAAACGGTATGCGGCACGTTGAGCTTCACGCACATTTTTTTCGCGTATTCCAATTCTTTTTCATGACGCTGTCCGTAGTTAACGGAAAACGCTTTCACTTCATACCCTTTTGAAAGGACATGATAAAGAAGCGTTCCGCTATCCATTCCGCCCGACAAGACCACGATTGCCTTTTTTGACACGCTTTCCTCCATAGAACGAGTCTATCAATTTCGCAAAGTTTTTCAAGTTCGTAAAATCAAGAGCAATAATCCGCTAATGCGTGCTTATATACGCTCGCGTGATCGGTCCGAAATTCCCAAGAGGTGGGCTGATGCCAACCTTCGCTTGAAATTCCGCCAATGCTTTGCGCGTCAGAATTCCAAAATATGCCGTCGCACCGACATCACCGAGCGCTTTCGCCGCGGGTCCTTTGTTTTGAGAAATGAGAAATTGCTGAAGAGTGGATACATTATTGCCGCGACCCCCCTGCCCAAGATTGACTGCAATGGTTCTAACTTGCTGACCAAAATCCGAAGCGGAACCGGTGTCCGGCAATCCCGGAACAATATCAGCGGCGACGACAGTAACAATGGCGATATCTCTTGCCGTTAAACCATTTTCATCACCGCTTGCGGTAACGGTGTTCGTCGTGGTTTGAGAGAGGTTTGACCAACAAGTGTAAACCCATGCCTCCGTCGAATCAAGTTTTGTATCTCCATTCGTATCGCCGGAAACATAATTTACCGGACCGCATTTGTCATCCGTGAGACGAATATTGCTAAGCGGAACAAATCCCGGATTGGTAACCACATTTGTATAGGTAACCATTCCACCCCCGGCGGGCAATGCGAACGGCGTCGGAACTTTGGTAATATGAATCAACGGCGGAGCGTCCGATTTCCCCACGACAACCGTAGCGCTGGCTATATCAACGGTAGAAATTCCGTTCGCCCATCCGGTGACGGTAGCGGTGTTGGTGTGCGTTTCCGTGAGATTGGTCGTACAGCGATGCACCCATGTTTCATCCACGTCAAGTTTATTGTCGCCGTTCGTATCTCCGGAAACCAAGACGATCGGACTGCAGGTATCGCCGACGATAATTATGTCGGTTACGGGGACGATTCCGATATTGCGAAGCGTGTAGGTGTAGGTTACGGGTCCCGGACCGGCGGGGAGAGCTAAAGGATTTACGGTTTTCACCAGAGTCATCAAAGGCGGTATGGGGAGAACCGGCAAAGGAGCGCCGATGTCATTGTTCGTAACGATACAGAATCGGTTGTCGCCCGGAACAAGATTCAATTGTCCGTTGATATCGCAATCGCCGGAAAATATTTGAGAATAGTTTGAATCATTTGTTTCGGTAATGGTAAAAGCGGATGCCGGAGCCGCGAAATTGTTTGTTATTCCCGAAACAATCGGCGTGCCGTTGATAAAGAGAGGAAAGTCGGAAAACTTTTTCGTCCCGCCATTGTCGTTAATAACCACTTTGACGACATTGATGGTGCCGGGAGACGAACTGCCGGACGAAGGATCGGGAGCGGAAACTTCTTGCGTTGAATAACCGATGGCATAATTCCCGGTCGCGTTATCTCTGCCGGTAAACCACATTTTGTAGTTGTTTCCGTCTTTGATGACGGAGGGCGTATACGTGCGATTGTTCCTCCAAAGAACTCCGTCGTTTTTACTCATGAAAGGATTGCCGGCGCTCTTTGTCCACGCAAGTCCGTCGGCGGAAGTGGCATAGCCCATACCCTCGTTGCTGGCCGATATACCCCCGCTATACCACATCTCCCATGTTGTGCCGGTTTTTATAACCGTACCGACGGTGGCATAACCCGAATCCCACGAGCCGGCCGAACCCTTTGGTAAAACCGGCCCCGTTCCGAAGAGCGTCCATGCAATGCCGTCAGCGGAATAACCGAGAGCGATTTGTTCGTAACCGCCGGATGTCGCATCGTAGTACATCGCATATCTGTAATTAAAAGGATTCGTACCCGCGTTTGTCGGAGTATCATTAACGAGCACATCAACCGCTCCGTAACTCCCGCTGTTCCATTGACCGCCCGCGGAAGTGATAAGGTTGCCGGTTATCGCCGCATCATTCGTCCATGTAATTCCATCAACGGATTCGGCATAGTGCATGGCGTTATTGGTATAGGGGCTTACCGTATTCCAGTACCATATTCTGAATTTATTGCCGGCAAATTCCACATGAGGGTGTCCAGCGTTGTTTTGGATGAGCCCTTGCACGGCATTCGTCGCAAGCGTCCAAGATAAACCGTCGGATGATGTGGCGTAAGCAATCGTACTGTTTGACGGCGCAGAATTTGATTGATACCACATTCTATAGTCGTTCTCTCCCATTTTAAGAACGGAAGGAAAATACGCTTTCTCCGCGGAAATGATTGGGTTATACAGCGGGTTCGTCGGATACGGAACCCACGCCAAAACTGTTTGTATCGGAAAAAATGCAAAAAACAAAACAGCGAAGGAAAACGTCCATTGTAATTTTATTTTTTTATCATAAAAATGATTAAATTTATTCTGATAACTTTAACTTCAAAAAAATCATGCGTGAGAAAACCCCGCGATGCGGTGTCTCCTTCGGTGATATCGGTCGCACACGCCCGGCCGGCGAATATTGCGAATGCGACAAATAAACCAAATGGGGCTATTCCGCAAAAATGCGCTTGAGTATTTTTTTCATGCGAATTTCTTTTATCGGCGAATAATTTTCACAGACATAAAAATAATGGAAAGAAAGAGCAGAGAAGTAATGATTCCGTCTATCGGAGTGGCAAATAAATTCTTTACGGGCAAAATGACGGCTTGACGGGTGAGAATTGTTTTTTCGGCGACGGCGCTCGCGCCCGTAATCGGAAGTCCGCCGGAACCGCTTTTTAACTCCGCATTAAGTTTTGCTCTCGTAAGAGGGCCGAAAACACCGACTTGCGACAAACCGACGCTTTCTTGATATTTGGCGACGGCGGACGCAGTCAGCGCGCCGAAATATCCTTTCGCAATCCCCTTCGGCATGACGAGAAATCCTTTTTGCTCAAGAGCGGTTTGAAGCGCAATGACATCCGCCCCGCGCGCGCCAAGATTGAGAGATTGGGTAAAAACGGTAATCGGAGACAACGAAGGATTAGAAACTACCGACACCACCGCATCGGTAAACACGACTCGCCTCTCAGGATATGTACCATTCACTTGATTCCAAATCCCCTCGCAGGTAATAAGATTGAGATGCGCCAGTCCGTCCGAGGAAGTAAAAACCGTGGTGGCATCGGCGTTTCTATCAAACAATTTAACGGACCGAACGACAAATTCGGTCGTTTTTCCCGCGTCATCCAATATGTTTACTTTGTCGCCGGTTTTCAGTTTGTCCAATCTGTAGAATACAAACGGTTTTCCGTCTTTAATGCCGAAATGCCCGCCGATAACGGCGCTTCCCACCTGACCGGGATGCGGACCGAGCGCAAACCAGGCAACATTTACCGAACCCACCGGAACATCCATTCTTCCGTCAACGGTAATGAGGGCGTCTTCAATCGCCGAATCCACGCCGATGACCGGAATTTTCAGGCGAACCGGAAGCCCTTGCGGAACACCGCCTGGGTCGCGAATACTGGAATACGCAATTTGACCGCCGGGACCGGTTGAGGGCAGTTTTACTACGGGGAATTTCCATCCGAACAATTTGTCGGGCGCGTTTACCGACGTTTCGTTGGGAAGAGAATTCGGCAGGGATAAAAAATAAGCAACGGAACCGATTGCTCCCGCAAAAATGACGGCGATGAATAGCAATGTGAAAAGATTTTTTTTCTTCATTATCTTAATTCTTTACTAAAGGTTCTAAACTATCTCCCCTTCTCGTTTTGAATTTTCTTCCCCGTAAAAAAGAAAAAGAGAACCAGCAATACCAAGACAATAGACATGACTTCCCATATGATAATTTTACCGGAATTTGTTTCCGTGCCGGGATTTGCGCCAACCGCCGGAAACTCCGGGGCATTCCCCGCAATAAGATTATGAACATTGACAGTAAGAGCGGCGCTGCCGACCGCCTTCAACCCATTGGCAAAAGCGGTAACGCGCACGGTATTGGTTGTTGTTTGTTTGAGGTTCGTCGTACAAGTATAGATCCATACTTCATTTGCATCCAAAAGATTATTGCCGTTCGTATCGCCGAGCTTTCCCGACATGGCGTTGCATTTGTCATCAATGACGGTTACCTTGCTCAAAGGAACAATGCCGGGATTGTTGACTTTATACGTGAAGGTAATATCTCCTCCTTCTATGGGCAGAGATAAAGGATAGGCGACTTTCGTAATATTGATAATGCTTACGAGCGGCGGCAAGTTATCCGAACCGACGACAACCGTGGCATAGGATTTATGCATTGCGGTAATGCCATGGCTCACGCCGGTGACGGTGGCGGTGCTTTCCGTGGTTTTGGAAATTTTTGTCGTGCAGGAGTATCTCCACGTTTCATCATAGTCAAGTTCCGAATTGCCGTTATCGTCGCCTTCCATGAATTTTACGGGGCGGCACATATCATCAACTACTGACACGTTTGACAGTGACAACCCTTCCAGGAAATTTTTAACCGCGTAATGGTAGGTTACATCTCCCGCGCCCTTCGGCAATGCCAATGGGTCGGGTACCGAAGTAATTCCGATCAGAGGAACATACAGAGTACTTTGGCTTTCTTGCGCTAAAACACTTTGCGCGCCCGACAGAAAGACTGATGCCGCAACGAGCGCGAGGATGATTTTTTTTGTCATACCTGTTTTATAATGCCAATCGGAGCGACTAAAAAAGATAGTGTTCATTGTTTTGATAATGAATAACTCGCGGAAAAACTTTTTATTTATTTATTAAATTATTTTATTTCTTTATCGGCAAACACCACGAGGCGTTTGGAATAACTCTTCTCTGTCTTGTTCCAAATTCCTTCACAAGTAATGAGATTAAGATGCGCCCTTTCGTCATTTGAAACAAACACATCTGAGGATCCCGCGCTTGGCGCATATCTGCGGCTTTCGCGCACAATGAAAGTCGTGGTAGTTCCCGTTTCGTCTTCAATATAAATTTTATCCCCCTTCCGCAGTTTATATAAGTAATCAAATATCGCGGGTATGCCGTTTTTCCAGCCAAAGTGTCCGGTAATAATCGCGTTCCCTTTCTCTCCGGGTCTCGGACTGAGTTCATACCACGCGGCATTGAAGGGACCGGCCGGCACGTCTACGTTCCCCTCCGGAGTAAGTCCGACATATTCAAGAGTGGTGTCAATGGAAATCTTTGGGATTTTGAGACGGACGGGCAATCCTTGCCTCGGTTGTTCCAATTGGAAAGATACGAGAGCCTTTTTGACAAAGAATGCGGGTTTGCTCTGCTGAAAGGTGTTTTTTTGATAGAAATAAGAAAGAGCCGCGGGAGAAAACGCAAATCCGGAAAGGATTATTGTTAACGAAATTTGTTTAAGCAAGTTTCTCTGCATGATATTTATCGGATCATTAACCGCAAGAGCCAGACAAAAACTCGTCTGGCTCTTGTCAATTAATGTTACGTTATGTTTTTGCCGGCTTTAGATGAGCTGTTTTCTTCGGACGATGTAAAACGAGAAGGAAATTCCGACGATGGCAATCAAAGCAATGATCCACCATGAAGTGCTTTCAATCCCGGCGTTGGAAAGACCGGGGACTCCGACAACAATGCTGGCAATGGCAAAATCTCTCGCTGTCATTCCATTCGCCTCGCCGGTGGCCACGGCGGTATTCGTTGTCGTTTGAATGAGATTGACGCGGCAGGTATACATCCATGTTTCCGAAGGATCAAGTTTTGAATCGCCATTCGCATCGCCGGTAATATAACTTACGGGACTGCATTGGTTATCGGTAACACGCACATTGCTCAAAGCAACGGTTCCCGGATTGGTAACGGTTTTGACATAGGTAACCATTCCGCCTCCCGCGGGCAAAGTGAATGGGGTCGGAACTTTGGTAATATGAATCAAAGGAGGAACTATCGGCGTACCGACAACAACGGTCGCGGTTGCGATATCCACCGTGGAAATTCCATTCGCCCACCCGGTGGCGACGGCGGTATTCGTATGCGTTTCAGTAAGATTTGTCTGACAGGTGTGAACCCATGTTTCGTTCAAATCAAGTTTTTTGTCGTTATTCGTATCGCCGGAAACCAAGACAATCGGACTGCAGGTATCGCCGACGATAGTGATGTCGGTTACGGGAACGGTTCCGATATTGCGAAGCGTGTACGTGTAGGTTACAGAACCCGGACCGGCAGGCAAAGACAAAGGATTGGCGGTTTTCACCAAATCCATCAAGGGCGGTACGGGAAGAACCGGCAAAGGAGCGCCGATGTCGTTGTTTGTAACGATACAGAATCGGTTGTCGCCCGGAATAAGGTTTAATTGTCCATTGATATCGCAATCGCCGGAAAACGCGCGGGTATAATTGGCATTGTTTGTTTCGGTTATCGTGAAGGCTGAAGCGGGAGCGATAAAAGTGTTGGTTTCGCCGGAAATGACCGCCGAGCCGTTGACAAACAACGGAAAGTCAACAACTTTTTTTGTTCCGCCGTTATCGTTGATGACCGTTTTGACGACGTTGATGGTTGCCCGAGATGAACCTGACGAGGCGACGGTACTGACGGAACACGCTCTCGTAATGGTATCGGTATTGGTTGTTACCGTTCCGCCATAAGCCAAAGCTCTGCCTGTCCATGCGGTATTTGCTCCAACGGTAATTCCCGCATCATCAATGACGGTACCGACGAAGGTATTATTCGCGCCAAGCGTAGTAGCGGCGGTCGGAGTCCAAAAGACATCGCAAGAAGATGCTCCGTTAGCCAACGTAACCACCGCACCATCAACCGAGGTAAAGGCGCCGTTGATCCTGAAAATGAAAGTCCCGGAACCGGTGAGCGTGATTCCCGCCGTTCCAATAGATGCCGCTCTGGTTGCTTGAGTACAATAAACTCCCGGCGCATAAACCCCTACGGTTCCATGCGTCGTATCGGTAGAAAGATTAATGGCCGTATCGGGGAACGTATAGGTACAAGGCTGATTGTTAAGATTCGTCAAAGCGGTTCCCTGCGCCAATCCGGCGGAAGTCCATGTGGCATCTTCCGGATATATCGTACCGTTCACTGTCGGCGCTGTTGTCGGCGCACCCGCTACCGTGTATCCGACATCTCCATTAACCGTGGTGGATGTTACTACCGTAAAAGTGCTGGAGAGAACGCCAAACGTATCGGCCGTGCCGAGAGAAGGTGTTGTTGCCGCAAATACGCCGTTTAATCCGGCAAGACCGAATATAAAAGCAAAAGCCATCCCAATGATTGAAAGCTTACTAAATATTTTCATATGTTTTTATATACCTTATAATACTTATAATTTTTTAATAATTTTTATTTTTATTGTTTTTAAACTCTGTTGTTATTATAACTTTTATGTTGTCAACGCCGCAACCGTTTTCGCTGTGGATAACTTCTTATACATTGCGTAAACATGCATTATATGAATGAATGCTCCGGAGGAATTGAAAGTTCCCATCTTTTCCAAAACCGCGGCGGGTGCGCCATCAACAACAAAAAAAACCGTATGTCTCCATGTGGTTTTTCAAAACTAGGTATTTCTTTTTGAGCCGCTTCCCAGGCTTGAACTGGGGACCTTCGCTTTACAAAAGCGTTGCTCTACCAACTGAGCTAAAGCGGCTTATGAACTAAATATTTTGCATACTCCAGAATCCAATCATTAATAGTATGAAGCAATTTCTTATCAGAATATCTTAAAGAAATAGTTCCGTACTTTGAATTCTGTTTATATGTTCCGGTTTTTACGCCATGTACAAATGATTTATAAAAATTCTTTTCAGGGATCCCTGTTTTCTTTACCCAGAAACTCTTTAACTCGTCATCGTCATGGTCTTGATATATATGAAGAAGCGCCTTTAATCGGTCATCCGATATTCCGCACACCACCCGCAAAAACCTTAAAAATACGACGATCATTTCCGGATTACTGTTACTGAACGCTACCGTGTTTCCGTTTTTTGTTCCCTCCCCCCAATATAACATGATTCCCGCCAATTTCAGTTTTTCATCTTCTGTGCTAAGCGTCTTCTTAATCAAAAAAGGATGTTTCTTGTATTTTGTAATGTTTAAGTTTGAAATTGCTTCGCTTCTATTTCTTCTTTTTATACCATATTTTTCCAAGATATCGCAAACCTTGGACACAGAAAGGTCTGTTTGTTCGCCAATTTGAGCCATTGAAAAGAAGTGCTCTATGTACAATTCTATAATTTTCTCGTCCTTTCTGTTTCTCATTCTCTCCATTATACAAGAGCAACGTTTAATTAACAACAGCTATTCCAAATTTCAAAAGTTATTCTTATTTCTTTTCATTCTTCTTTATTAAAACGTGCCTGTATCTTTTTCTTATGCTCCGCAATGTCTTTCAAAAAAACGGAAGACGCCCCCTGCATATCTTTGTTTGCGTTTTTTTTGACAAGCGCTTCTTCCATATGAGAAACGGCGTGCCTCATCGCTTTTCTCACTTTATCAATCACGATAATCGCAAGCCTCAAAAACAGAGAAAGAAAGCGCATGCTGAAATGCCTGCTCGCGTCCCATGCCTTTTTCTCCCATTCGGAAAAAACCTGAAATCCGCGCGAAAAATTGATTGCATCGGGAAACGGAATCTTTCCGCTTTTCAATTCCCGCAAACGAAAACCGACCATGACGGCAAGAGACAGGAGGGAAAAGAAAAATATTG
>JBAYGK010000012.1:0-14026 GCA_041666665.1 Minisyncoccota bacterium | reverse complement strand
GGGTGTTTCATGTGTAACCTCCATAATCCGCGTACCGTCAATTTTAAGCATTCCCACCGATACGGGCGAACGCATCGCTTCTTCTATCATTGCCTCATATTTTCGCAAACGATACGGTTTTTCCACCGGTCTTCCCATGCCGATACGGTCGCAAGCGCGTATTTTCATGAGATCCCAGACATTTTCCGCTCCGACATTGGCCACAATCCTTCTCACGGCGGAAAGCGTTATTTTCTCTATATCCGAGAAAAACATGTGATATTTTACCATGGCTGAAACGGTATTCGTAAGTTTCACGGGAAACTTTAACCGCTCCAACACCTTTTTTGAAACCCTTCCCCCGACGACATCATGCCCGTAAAACGTCCATTTGTTCTTTTCTTCCGACCAGCGTCGCGTTTCCGGTTTTGAAATATCGTGCAGTAAAGCCGCAAGCCGAATATGCAAAGGCCAGCCGTGTTTCACCGCCGTATCAAGTGCGCGAAGATTGTGCTCCCAAATCGTGTAAATATGCATTCCCTTCTGTTCAAGACCTATTCCCTTTTCCAGTTCCGGAACGATGAAACGAAGCAATCCGAGATCGTGCGCGAGGATAATACCGTTCATTGCGCCATCCGACATAATGATTTTTATAAATTCATCGCGGATTCTTTCGCTGGAAATATTTTTCAGATTCTCGGAAAGGCGTTGTACGGCATTCCCCGTTTCTTTTTCAATTATGAAACCAAGTTCCGAAGAAAATCGCACGGCGCGAAGAAGACGCAGAGCATCTTCGTTGAACCGGTCTTCCGGTTTGCCGATAGCTTTGATAATCTTGTCCTTTATATCTTCTTGTCCTTTATAAAGGTCAATTATTATTTTTTCTCTCGGGTTATAAGCAAGCGCGTTTATGGTAAAGTCCCGACGTTTAAGGTCGTCTTCAAGTTTCTTGCTGAAAACCACTTCATCCGGATGACGTTTGTCAGTATATTCGGATTCCACCCGATAAGGAGTTACTTCTACGACAACTGTTTCACCTGAAACAATAGGTTCCGTCATTCCGGACAAGAATTCGGAACCTTCGTCGTCCGTTGCCTGCCCTGGGTAGTATTGAGGGGTTTCACGTGCAACAGTCGCCTGCCGGTCCGCCAGCTGGCAGATTGCAACCCCGTTCGGAACGTTTTGCCCCTCGTGTGTTTTGTCAGTAACGTTTTTTTGTTCTTTTTCATGTGTTTCACGTGACACATAACCCTCTGTTTCATGTGTAACTATTTGGCTGATCGCTCGCGCGGCTTGCCGGGGCGCAGAAGCCGGTCGTTGACTGGCGAATGAAAAACCTTCGGTTTTTGTACTTTCTGTTGTTTCACCTGAAATATCTGTAGTGTGCCCGTCATTCTCGCGAAGGCGGGAATCCACGTGGTTTGTGGTTGTTTCATGCGTAAGAGCGAAGGCGGGAGCAACATCCTCTTTTGTTTCATGTGTAACGTCAATGTCCTCTGTTTTTACCACCACCCCCACCGTTCCATATGTATTCTCGTAAAAGGTTTTCTCAAACAAACCGATTATCTCTTTCGGTACGGCGTTCGTCGTGATATCCCAATCTTTCGGTTCTCTCCCCAAAATAAGATCGCGCACGCACCCGCCAACCAAATACGCCTCAAAACCCGCGTCTTGAAGGGTGTCGGTTACACGTGTAACATATTCCGGTATGTGGCTATTCAGGTCTTTCATACCTGCCATTGTACCAAAGTTTTGATTATTTGTGAATTTTAGGGTAGTATGTAAATATCGTCCTCGTGGTGAAACGGATATCACGCAACGCTTCGAACGTTGTATTCCAGGTTCGAGTCCTGGCGAGGGCACATGTTGTGAAATAAAATCGCTATTGAATAAAAATTTATTTTCCGTATACTATATACTTATACAAGATACATATACATAAAAGCGGGTATGGTTTAGTGGTAGAACACGTCCTTGCCAAGGATGAGACGGGAGTTCGATTCTCCCTACCCGCACTATTTGGATATAGCTTCCTAATGGAGCAGCACACCTTTTGGATATTTTATTCGTTGCAACCAATAAAATCTCTCAAAAGGTCTTGAGGAATGGGTCCCTACCCATTCCTCACTCCCGGCTCGCTGGGCGGCTGATGAAAACCTGCGGTTTTCATACTTTCCCTGATGAAATACTACCAAATGGCGGTATTTTCTATTGTCCGCTCCCCCTTTTGCTCGTTATCTTTTTCGTGTATAATATCAACCATGGAAATTAAAGCTGAATTTGAGTCTGCGCTTGTGTTGCATAATATCCGCGAGTTCGTGATGGACAAGCGGAAGTTTGACGAATGCATCCCGGAAAACCTGAAAGAAGAACGAGAGTATGGTTTTCTTGTTTCCGGTCAACGCAATTATTGGCTTCTCGGAAAATTCCCTCTCCATGAAAAACGCGAGGACGGGTCGGTTGTGGAAGATCCCCGCGCCATCGTCAATATTTTTGAAGTAACGCACTTTATTGATAACGGGCAGATATATACCCGAGGGAAATACAAGATACTACAGGTTGTCGGATAGGATGATTAGAGATTATTGATTACGGATTACTGAACACGGACAAAAGGTTTCAAAACGGGGTGCTCCGCCAATCGGCAGACCGTTTTGACGATACGGATTCGTTTGGATACTTATACATATACCATATACTTATACTCGCAAACTGTGGATAACTCAGTGGATATGTGTATAAAAGACACTAAATTTTGTCCTTCGCAAGCATTCTTTTTTTGACCGATTGTCAAGAAATGTGGCTTATAATAAAGATATTTATCTCGGTCGTCAAGGAAAATCGCCAAATATAAAGGAAATAAAAACGACGTTTCACGTGAAACGTCGTTTTTTGTAAAATAGAGCGAAAAAGGGTATAATTTTAGCGTGCCCAAGACCAAAAAACAAGAAACGGGAGATATCGGGGAGAAGATCGCCGGGTGTTTTTTGGTGGCAAAAGGGTTTGAAATCGTTGGCAAAAATTACCGAAAACCGTGGGGAGAAATTGATATAATCGTGCGGAAAAAAGGGAAGATTCACTTTATTGAAGTAAAAACCGTCAACATCGGCGGATACTACGCAAATGTTACATGTGAAACATCAGCGTACAAAGGTCTTCCCTTAAGGAGGAGCGGAGAGAAGCGAAGTGACAGGGAAATGGGAGACCTTGGGAAGCGGTTTTTGCCACTTTTTAAAAATTTCTTTATCTTCGTACTAAACAAACTATCCCAACCGGAAAAAGCGTATAGCATTCGCGAGATTTCAGACGAAGAAGGGAGGAGCGAAGCCGACGGTTACCGCCCAGAAGACAATTTGCACCCATGGAAATTAAAACGCTTAAAAAAGGCCATTTTGTCGTATTTATCGGAAAAAAGAATGTCCGAAGAGGACGATTGGCAATTTGACGCCGTAACCGTAAGAATTGACGAAGGAAGAAAGTCCGCGGATGTTGAATATTTAGAAGATATTATTCTTTAAATCCCTAGGTCTGACCTAGGTAAGGAGGATATAAATCCCTAGGTCTGACATGGGAAACGTCGCATTATGCCACGGCTTTTTTTGCTTGCCTACTTTTTTCGCAAAAAGTTTTGTGATAGCATGACGGCATTATGAAAAACAAAATAAGAATCATCGTTTTTGCAGTCGCTCTCTTTTTCGCTCCGTCGTTCGCCTTCGCCTACACCATTAACTCAACCGGCGGTGACTGCGCTCTTTTTGGAACATGGGACGGTTCAACTTGCACCATGACGCAAGACATTGCGGAACAAATCACCATCGCATCCGACAACATCACGCTTGACGGCGCAGGGTATACAACCTTGGGTAACGGAACATCTTATTCAACCGCCGTGTACGTAAGCGGTTCAAATCCGATTCGCCGCGCGAACACCACCATTAAAAATCTTACCATGGACAACTGGGGAATCGGCATACACAACAACTCCGCATCAAGCACGGTTATTGAACGAAACACTTTCAAAAACACCACTTTGGGAATCAAAGGTTCAAACACGACCTACATTTGGGACGGTCTTCCGTACAAGATAACCATCCGCAACAATACTTTTGAAAATGTTACGGATGGCATATTCGTTGCCAATGCCCTTGAAATCGCCCTGATTGAAGAAAACACAATTTCGTCAAAAAATAACGGCATTGACGTCAGTAGTGGGGGACTAATCAAAAAAGTCGTTATTCGCGACAATACCGTTGAATCGTCATCGGGAAGCGGTACTGGTATCACGTACGGCCGCGGTATGAGCCCGTGGAATCCTCAATTGTCTTTTTGTTTTAGAACCGTCGTTTCTCCCGATATAATCGTTGATATTTTCGGAAACACGGCAAAAGGGTTTAACCGCGGCATAAACTTTTGGACGAACTGTACCGACATTCTTGCTTCCATACATGATAATGTCATTGAAAACAACGCCTTAGGAGTGAATTTTCCTCCCGTAAACAACGGCATCGCGACCTTTTCTCGGAATGATTTTTTGAATAATGCCCGAAGCATTTTTTTTGACTTCGGCAATCCGTACGCTCCGACCACCACCATTTCCGCTTTGCTACCGGAGGGAGGAAATTACTGGAGCGATTACGACGACTGCAATGATGCGAACGGCGACGGTTTTTGCGACGAGCAGTACGTTTCCGGTGGTATGACGACGGAGATATATTGGAATCGCGAGATCGGACCCATTTATCTCGTGGACAAATACCCGTATGCGAAACCGCAGCATACCGTTCCGAGCGCGTTGCTTGAAAACGGCGGCGAAACTGAAAATGACGGAATACCAGACACAAAAGGAGTGGCGGATAAGACCGAATTCACTTTTAATGTTCTCTACACCGGAACAACCGCGCCGAGCGATGTGACCCTTTGGACGAACGCGAACGATACAACCAAAAGTTACGCGCTCGCGATTTCCGCGACGACCACGAACGACGGTGATTTCATTAATGGCGAGTGGTACACCTTCACCGGCACATTTCCGCAAGGAAAGTACGGCTACCACTTTGAAGCGAATGGAGGCGCGGCAAGGTTTCCGACGGAAGGGGAATTGAAATTTACGACGGGATACTCCAACGTCGCGTTTCTGCCGGGGCTGGAAGCGAGCAGGTTGTATCGCAATACTCCGGTTTTTGGAGAAGTGATGTTGTGGGACCCGCCGATTCCTTCGCAAAATGCGTTTCTCTTTTTGAACGCCGACGGAACATCAAAGTATGACAATATTTACACAAAAACCGGAGACATCATTGACGAATCATACGGATTCAATATTTACAAAAAATTTATTGACTCCATGAATCAAAACGTGAGCAAGGGAATCATTCGCGAATGGAAAGCTCTTCCGTATGACTGGCGTTACGATATTGATGACATTGTTGATAACCCCATACAAACGCATGGCGGGTCATATTCTATGGAGGAAGAAATACAAGCGTTGGCTGAAAATTCGGATACCGGCAAGGTCATTATCATCGGACATTCAAACGGCGGACTGGTCGGAAAAGCATTGATAAAGAAATTGTCTGAAAACGGCAAGCCGAATATTGCGGAAAAATTCATCATGGTTGCAACACCTCAAATCGGTACGCCGCAAGCAATGGTCGCTCTGCTCCACGGAGAAGGTCTGCCTTCTGATATGCTCCCAATACTTATGTGGCGTTCAACCGCGCAAGGACTGGCTGAAAATATGACGAGCGCTTACAATCTTTTGCCGTCGCCCGAATATTTCAGACAAGTGCTTGATCCGGTGGCTTCTTTCAGTTTGTATGAACAAACCGCTAATTTGTATACCCAAAAATACGGAATGTTTATTGGGAATGCAACCGAACTTCATAGCTTTCTTTTGGGCGAGGAAGGTCGCATAAAACCTGATTCATTGGATTCTTTCACTCCAAACAAGTTGAATAGCGATTTACTTTTTCAAAGCGAACAAAACCACATCTGGCTGGATAATTGGTCGCCACCCAAAGGTGTTGAAATGATACAAATTGCCGGTTGGGGACTTGATACCGTGAGCGGAATAAACTACAAAGAAATCGTCGTCGGCGATTTGGGTCAAAAAGTTCTTGATCACGAGCCGATTATGACGAGCGACGGCGACGGGACGGTAGTTGTACCGAGCGCGACGGCGAGTACGACGATGAAGACGTATTTTGTGAACTTGTCAGAGCATAATACGGAATTAGGAGTGCCGAGTTCTTTCGGGTTTCGTCGTAACCGTGAGCACAAAGATATTCTTGAAGTGGCGGGGTTGCAAGATCAAATAAAAAATATTATCCAAAATGTTTCAAAATTGGAAACAGATATTTGGGATTCAAAACCACCGGTTGATAACACCGCCAAAAAGCTCCGTCTCAAAGTTCACTCACCCATTTCTCTTGATTTGTACGATTCATTCGGAAACCACACTGGAATTTCTACCAGCACAATTTTAGGCGACGACACTCGGCTAATTGACGAACAAATTCCCAATTCCTATTACATGGAAGTTGGCGAAGGAAAATATGCGGGAACGGAAGCGAATGGCACAACAACCGTAAAACTTTTCGGACAAGCAACGGGAACCTTTACGCTTGATGTTGAAGAAATTCACGGCGATACGGTTTTTGCGAGCGCGACCTTTTCCGATGTTCCCGTAAATCCAAATACACAAGCAACATTTGCGGTAAATACGCTTGCTGGCGCAAATGAACTCACTCTTGATCAAAATGGCGATGGAATTATTGACGAAATTGTTTTTACCGACAAAAGCAAAGAAACGGTTACGTTCCAAACATTAAAAATCCAAATCCAAGCACTCACCACAAAAACAAAACCGGTTTTGCTGGTTGAAGTTGCGGTTGCCGAAAAACAATTCAACAAAGGAAATTACAAAGCGGCGAAAGCACTGCTTTTGGTTCTCAAAAAAGAGGTTGAAATTTTATCAAAACAAAAAATCAAAAACAAATGGCAGATTGAGAAAAATGATGCGTTGCGATTGTTTGCGACGATTGATGCGCTGGTGGAAAAAGTGGATAAAAACATTATTAAAAAATAGACGAAATGATATACTAAAAGCATGAGTTATTATGAAAAAATACTAAAGATTATTTTGCGTGTTGTTCCGTTTTTGTTTATAGCTGGGTTTGTTCCGATTTTCCCAGAGTCATTCTATCTCTGTAGTATGGGAGTTAATTGTTACGAAGTAACTCATACTTACGAAAACATAGGAGCATTTGTTTCCTTTTTTTCAGCTGTTTTTTTCTGCATATCCGGGCTACTTCTTGTCCGTTTTAAATCTCCAACAGTTTTCCTTTCTTGGAAAAAATTCGCCATGTGGTGGATTCCGCTTTCTGCATTTTTTGTTCTCATTTCAGCCCCGCAAAGCGGTGGAAGCATCGGTATAGGCGGCGGTCCCGACAGAGAAATCGTAACGTGGTGGTTTGCCGGACTGTTTCTCATCATCTCCATAATTATTATCATTCGCGAATCCGTAAAATTGCAAACAAAGTAAAACGAAGACACATATGAACAACCTTTTCCGCGTTTTTAAGATAATGTATTTTCCGTTTATCGCCTTGACGATATATTTGATTTATCTTTTTTCCAATACCTTTGCGGGATTTTGGGGACTTCGCGGTTTTTTTAATTGCGGGGCTTATAATGTATTGGCGTGTTTGATTGGATTTCCCGTATTTGTTGGCGTTGTTCACCTGTCTTACGTTTTGATTTTATATTCGGTAATCGCTATTTTTTATCGTTTCAAAAATATTTCGTATTTCTCGTTTGAATTCTTTAGCAAGCAATCTTATCGTTTTTTCTATATCATCTTTGGCATTTCGTTCATTGTTACTTTAATAATGACCCATTCCGCCGCTTTTTTTGGATGGTTTGACGCAACAAATACAAATCTTTCCATGATTCTTTCTCGCCCGCTTCAACCAGCTGTTGTTCTAGGGGAATATGTAATATTTTGGGCGATATTGATCAGCAAAGAAAAACGAAAAAGAGACGGAAACTAATCTCTTCTTGCTCTGAAAAAATACTTCTTTACGTCAAATGAAAAAAGCGAGCCGCGCGGCTCGTTTTTTTGTCGTTTGTTTTCAGTGTAAAAAAGCCCGTAAATATCCGGCTTAAAATATGGTCGGATTTTGCCAAGGGTTGCCCTTGGTAATGGCGGCAAGAAAAATACACAGGACTGCTCTGTGTATTTTTGCAAATCCGGCGAAATTTGAGGATTTACGGAGGACTACCCTCCGTATTTTTTTTGTTGTTCTAATCAAAAACTTGTTTTTAAGATCCGAGTATGATCTAATTGGATATATTAATTAGAGAAATGTATGCCAGAAAAACAAGTAAATTTATTACAATTCAGGACAGTAAATTCTGCGGTGAAAAAATACATGTCGGAAAATAGTATTGAAAAGCAACATCTTGCGTTTCTCGGGTTAGTTTTAAGTGAATATTTAGGACTCAATGAAGCTGAAATTGAAGATTCAATAATAGATGGTTCTCTTGACGGTGGCATAGACGCTATCTATATCAAAGACGAAGAAGAAAGACCTGTTGTTTATTTAGTTCAATCAAAATTCTATAATCCAGAAAAAGACGACAAGTTTGATAGGTGTTTTGAAGGCGGTGCTTTAACAAAAATGAAGGAGGCAATCGATGATTTTATACTCGGGAAAAGAATTAACAAGGCATATCAAAATAAAAATTTGCAAAATAAATTAAAGGATATTGCACAGCTTGAAAATCCAAAATATAAAATCTTGTTTTGCTCAAACTCAAATCATCCAGCACTATTATCAAAAAAACAATTCGAGGATTTTTTAGAGGAAAGAGACGAAAATAATTTTTTTGAAGTCATTTACCTTCATTTGGCGGAACTTTCTAGAATTTTTGCTCCTTTGCAAAAGAAAAAAATAGATTGCAAAATAAAATTTATAGGGAAATTTATAGATTATAGCAGTGGAGATGTACGGATGTTTTTGGGGCAAGTTTCTGCTATTGATATTGCAAAACTTAGGGAGGAAAAAGGGGTGGAACTGTTTGATAGAAATGTGCGGGGGTTTTTAGGGGGTAAGAACAGCATAAATAATAAAATACAGCAAACCCTATCTGGTGAAGATGGCGCATATTTCGTTTATTTTAACAACGGAATAACTATTATATGCGACCGTTTTACTTATTCCCCTGTGAACGAATCTCCGCTTGTAGAAATGAAAAACATCCAAATTATTAATGGTGGTCAGACAACAAATTCTATACATGCAGTTTATAAAAAAAACGAATTAAAGGATTCCTCGACTGTTTTAGTAAGGGTTTTAGAAACACAAAAACCAGAACTTTTACCGAAAATTATATTGTCAACAAACAGCCAGACAAAAATAACCTCACGGGATTTGAGGTCAAACGATGAAATCCAAAAATGTTTAGAACGAGAAATTTGTGGATATGGATATTATTATGAGGCACGAAAGGGTAAATATAAAGATAATTCAGAAGCGAGCAATAAGAGGGTGGACGCAGAAATAGCGGCTCAAGCATACGTTGCGGCCATTCAGCAACATCCAGCCGACGCGAAAAATAAAAAGGCACTATTGTTTGGTGAAAAATACGACGAGATATTCAATAACGATATTAAGGGAAAAGAACTTTTGAACAGCTTTATTGCGTATAAAAAAGTTCGGGAAATAAATAAAAAATACAAGGATAAATATACGTTTGTTAATGATTCCGCATTGCATACCGTGGCAATGTTGGGTAAATTTGGTGATTTAGATTCCATTATCACCGACGAAAAGACATTTCACATGTTGGTTGTAAAAATTATAAATGTTACCAAAAATGTTGTAAAAGAATGTTTGAAAGAGTATGGCGATAAATATAGTCATAGAAAATTGTTTATTGATACATCAACAATCGGTCGGTTAATTGAAGAATATGAAGATAAATACCGAAAACCTTAAACACAATTTATATGAACCTAACTTTTGATACCAATATCGCGGAAAAATACACGAGTCAATCTCAAAAAGTTCGTGTTTTAACCGAGCATTGGGTTCAACGTGAAATTTATTGCCCAAATTGCGGAAATCCGAAAGTAGAAAAATACGCAAACAATAAACCTGTCGCCGATTTTTATTGCGCAAAATGCACCGAAGATTTTGAGTTAAAAGCGGGAAAAGGAAAAATCAAAAATACCGTTACTGCGGGTGCCTACTCCACGATGATTGAAAGAATAAATTCAACAACCAACCCGAATTTCTTTTTTCTCGCATATTTAAAGTCATTATCGGTGGATGATTTTTTTGTTGTTCCCAAACATTTTTTTACGCCGGATTTGATTAAAATAAGAAAACCGTTAACAAAATCCGCACAAAGGGCTAATCATGTGATGTCTAACATTTTGTTTTCCGGAATTCCGAAAGCGGGTCATATTTTTTATATAGAAAACGGAATTGAGATTCCAAAAGATGAAGTTCTTAAAAAATGGAAAAAGACTGTTTTTTTGAAAGCAATCACAAAAACAACCGCCAAAGGATGGATTCTGGATATTATGAATTGCATTGATTCTTTAAACAAAAAGGAATTTTCTTTGCAGGATATGTATAATTTTGAGAATGACTTGGCGGTTCTTCATCCGGAAAACAAAAATATCAAACCAAAAATTCGCCAACAATTGCAATTTTTGCGTGATAAAAATTACCTCACTTTTACGGGGCGCGGAACTTATCAACAGAATTAGTTGATCTTTTTCCGTTTTTGATCAAAGATCAGATCATTATTATTTAATGGTCTGATTTTTTATGGAAATATCAAGAGGTTTGGCGATACGGATTTTGAGGTATTGTCACGAACACAGGGATTTTTATTTTCCGTTTCGTGTTGTATGTAAAGAATTTATGCCCGAACGGCAACACAATGAGAATTTTTCTGATGTTGAATTTGAAGAGTGGGAAAGTGTCGCCACAGATAAGAAATATGAAACGTTTGAACTTTGGGAAAATTTGCAGGACTTGCGAAAAGGGACAACGGAACTTTTAGCAAAAGGTTTTTTGGAGAAAATTCGGCACGGTGATACAAGGATGAAAAAATATATTTTTTACACCACTGGCGGCTTTACGTTTCAGTCAAACTCAAACGCAATATATCCGGATGTTGAAAATTGCCAAATTCTTGGTTGGACAAAAGGATATAACCCGAAAAAAGCGTTTGAATTTTTGAAAAAAGAATGCCCGTGGCTTTGCGGTTCTACTTTTAACGAAGTGATTGCTTCTGAATTAAAGAGCGAAAAAACGTATCATTTTAATCTTAAGAATTAGGTTGCCCGTTGATATGGTTAGATAAGAATTTTTTATTTCTCCTTTTCTTCCGTCGGTCTGATAACAATAAATCTTTTTTTCCATGCCTTTTGAAAATCTCCTGCGGAAATTTCTTTTCCGGCTTCTCTCGCGGCGGGGTCGTTGTAGTAGAGCGTATCGCCGTCAAAGCCGTTTAAGACGACGAGGTGGGGTATCGGATTTTTGGGATCCATTTTGTAATGCACGGAAACTATTGCCGGGCCGTCTTTAAGAATTTCTTTGAATTTTGCGAAAGCGGCCGCGTTGGAAGAACCGGAAAGGTCGTAAGTTTTTCCTTCAAATCCGTATTTTTCTGACAAGAGAACGAGCCCTTGATGCGACCAGCCCGCGCCGGAAATATACGCGCCGTCGTCAATTCCTTGCCGAAGCAAGGTATCCGGCGAAGTTGCGCCCGGTTCGTAATAATTGATTACCATCGCGAGCGAGGTTACTCCGCAGGCGACTTTTCGCCATTTTACCGGGGTAATATCACCGAATTGCGAATAAAGCGGTAATTCGGGGACTTTTGCGGCGATTTGAACGGATTGAACAACCGTTGGCACAAAAACGGGGGATATTTCAGGCAAAGCGGCGGAAAACAGGGAACTGAGGATAAAAGGTATCATGAGTCATATCAAAGCATATCCGGCGGATATTGCAAGGGGGATTTAACCTGAGGTGCCAGAACTTTTTTACTCGTGCCTCTTCCTCTCTTCAGAGGGTGAGTCCGCCAGCTGGCGGAGAGGCGGGGCGCGTAGGAAACACGCCCACAAACACGTACAAAAAACACGACTACCCAACAAACGAAAAAACAATAATAGAAAAAGAAATATTGCTATTTTGAGCTTTGTGCGTTATTTCACCCCATCCCAACCTTCCCCTCTGAAGAGGGGAAGGGGTACGACACTATAATGCAGGCAAGTTTAGAGATTTGGTAATTAACCATACACCCTACCTCAATCCTCCATTAACATGGACTGTACACCTTTTCAATATTTTGTTTCGTACCTCACAAAATATTTGAAGAAGGTTTTACGGAACGGGTCCCCGCCCATTCCTCACCCTCTGAAGAGGGGAGGAGGACTAACGAAAAGATGGCGTTATTACCGTATTCCCATGAGGCATATTTTTCGCCAGGGCTGATAGACGCTGTTGAAATGCTGTTCGCGGATGTTTCCGTTTAGGAAAGCGACGCTATAGATTACGTCGGCGGTAACTCCGGCTCTCGGCGTTTCACTGCATTTTTCCGTGCCGGCGCGAAGTTCAAATGTCGGTATGTATTTTGTCGTTGGCGCCGGAATACGTTCGGAGAGTACCGGTTCGGAAATCGTTACTTTTCGTCCGTCTTTTTGTCCGTACAATTCAATCAACAGTTCGGTCCCGATTACTTTCGTCTGCAACAACAAATAATGCCCCGTATCGTTTACGAATCGGAGATCGGGATGCGGTCCGTAAATGGTTGCGTCCAATCCCGGACCGTAATAACTGACCACATAGCGATGGTTGGCGCGTTCCGTAATCGGGAGACCGGCATTGAGCGCGGTGCGAAAAAGGGTGGTCGCTATCTGACAGAGTCCCCCTCCGAATTCTTTGACGCTCGCATTGTCTTTGATGACATATTCTTTTACGTATCCGGCTTCTCCGTTCACAAAGCCGATGGAATTCACCGCGGAAAATTCTTCATCCGGAGCAATCAGAAGTCCGTTTAATTTTGACGCTCCGACGGTGATATTCGTGATGCGATCGGAACTGCTTCCCTTGAAAGCGGTTTTGGCTGAGCCGACCAATTCGCTGATTTGGTATTGGTCAACGGTTTCTTTCGTAACGCGGGGGCCTTCCACGAAAATTTCTATCGGAATATCAATCGCCCCCGTTTCCGTGTCAAAACTCGCGCCGGTATTTTCGGCGGACGGAATGGCGGAAAAATGCCCGTCTTTTCGGAAAGTTTTTTGCATTTCCACAATAATTTTTTCCGCTTTTTCTTGGACATCCGCAACTCTGACGATATTTCCCGGTTTTCCGCGGATGATTTCTTTCAGTTTCCCGTCGCGCATTTCAAAACGGCTGTTCTTCGGGGCGTCTTCAATCGCGGGCGTTATGTTCTTTGTTAAAAACGCGCCAATTTTTTCACCGTCCAAACCGATGGTATTGCCCTCCGTAATCGTGAGCCATGTCGCAAGCGCCGCGCCTTTCGTCTTCCACCGATACCCGTTGTAATGAAAGAACATGCCCGTTTCTTGCGCAATTTCCTCGGCAAAACCCAAAAACGGAGTCAACCTTTTTTCTGTCGCTGTCGGAATATTTTTTTCGGTTTTAAAATTTTCCGAAGAAACGTCAAACGATGCCAGTTTCTTTTTCAAAACATGTATGATTTTCGCCTTATCCATTTTTTCGCCGATTGTTTCGGAAACGATATATATATCTCCGTTTTCATTTACGGCAAACCGCGCCGGCTCTGTTTTTTTGAGAAAGAAGTCAAGTTCCCGCGAGAGAAAAGAATCTACCGCCACCTCGTATAAAGTGAACGGCAAATCGTATTTTTTCTTTGACGGCAGTTCTTTTTGCTCTGAAAAACGCCGCTTGAGAGAGCCGATTTTCCCGAATTCATATGCTGACCGAACGGTTTTTTGCCATTCTCCGATGGAAAAATACTCAAATGATTTATCCGGCGTAAG
>JBAYGK010000011.1:0-16520 GCA_041666665.1 Minisyncoccota bacterium | reverse complement strand
TTTCGGTTCGGGGTGAGGAATGGGATGGGACCCATTCCGCAAGACCTTTTGAGAGATTTTATGAGGAACGAATAAAATATCCAAAAGGTGTACCGTGACCGTAGGACACAACCCCGAACCGGCAACGAAGTGTAAGCGGTTACGCTTTGACGACACGATGCGTGAAAATTTTTTTGCCGCTTTTTCACACCTATGCATTTGTTTTTGTTTCCGCTTTTGATAGAATGAAGGGGAGGTTGTATTTTATGAAAAGTTCTAAAATTTTTCTTATGAAAAAAATATGCGCCGCGCTCTGCGTGTTCACCGTTCCCCGTATCGCATCCGCGCAAAACCCGCAGGGCGATCTGCAGGGGCTTGTTGTGAACATGGGATATATCGTCAACCTTTTGATTCCGATTGTTTCAACACTGGTCGTCGTATTCTTCTTCTGGGGCTTGGCTATGTTCGTGTTGTCGGCCGGCGACGAGGAACAGGCCAAAAAAGGGAAGAGCATTATGATATGGGGGATCTTCTCGCTCTTCCTCATGATAACCATCTGGGGTATCGTCGGTTTTATGCAAAACACCATCGGCAATACGTACGGACCCGCAAGTATTGACGTGACTCTTCCCGGCATTACACCCGGACAAGTTCTCTGATACGCGCCAAAACCGAACCAAGCAAAAAGCCCGCTTTGCATTTCCGCAAAACGGGCTTGTGTTGGTTATCCGATTATCAAGTCGGGGAATTCGCGTCCCAATTGTTCTATGACATTGTTGCGGGCACGATCAAGATTATCTTTTTCCTTAAACGTTATCACGTGCATGCCATGAAGAAGATCGTCAAGAATCGTTAAGTGTAAAATTACGTTCACATGGTCTTTAACCATTTCTTTTGGCAATCCGACATTCGGTTTTTTTGCCAGCCATCCTTGAAATTTTCTTTCAAGTTCTTTTGCTGTTTTTCTTGATGCTTTTTCAATGGAAAGTCTCATCTTGGTCTCCTTTTTAATGTGTCGGTTCGCCGGTTTCAGCGGTCATCGCACCATCCCCTTGAGGATTGCAAAAAATCGTTTCTGACGGTATACTATCACAACATACAAAAAATGTCAATAAAAAAGAACAGAACACCCGCCTGCGCCAAAGCTCCGGCGGGCAAGGAAAAATTGCCCGATGCGCCCGGCGTATACTTTTTTAAGGATGCGCGCGGAGCCATACTATATATAGGAAAGGCAACCTCTCTTCGCGACCGCGTGCGAAGCTATTTTTCGTCGGACATTTTAGCGACACGCGGACCGCTCATCGCGCAAATGCTTCCTCTCGTTGCGAAAACGGATTATGAAAAAACCGACTCCGTGTTGGAAGCGCTCATTTTGGAAGCCGAACTTATCAAAAAACACAAGCCGAAATACAACACCGATCTGAAAGACGACAAAAGCTGGAATTACGTCGTCATCACAAAAGAAGATTTTCCCCGCGTGCTTATCGTTCGGGAAAGAATATTGCAACCCGATGAATACGCGTATTTTTTCGGACCGTTCCCGAACGGCGGACAATTGAAAGAAGCGATGCGTATCGCGAGAAGGATATTTCCGTTTCGTGACGCATGCGCGCCGAGTCCGGACGGCGAATCCGGGAAGCCATGCTTCAATGCTCAACTGGGACTTTGTCCCGGCGTTTGTTCGGGCGCAATATCAAAAAAAGAATACGCGCGGACGATACGCCATATCGCGCTTTTCTTTCAGGGTAAGAAAAAAAATCTTATCGCAAAATTGGAAAGGGAAATGAAAGCTTCCGCAAAAAAAGAAGATTTTGAAAAGGCGGGCAAAATAAAAAAAACGATTTTCGCTCTTTCCCACATCCAAGATGTTTCGCTTTTGAAACGAGATTTTCACTTGGCGGCGAAACCGCCAAGTGAAATGAGAATGGAATTTTATGACATAGCTCATATGAGCGGGGCGTTTACGGTCGGCGCGATGGCGGTGGTGGAAAACGGCGAAACGAAGATCGGCGAATATCGGAAATTCAGGATACGAGGAGAGAAGGAAATAAACCAAGGGGGCGCGGGAAAAGTAAACGATACCGCGCATTTGAAAGAAATGCTTCTGCGCCGTTTGGAACATCCGGAATGGCGTTTCCCGAACCTCATCGTTGTTGACGGAGGCATGGCGCAAAAAAATGCCGCGGAAAATACTCTTAAAAAATACGGCTATGCAATACCCGTTCTCGGAGTCGTTAAAGACGAACATCACCGTCCGCGAAAAATTATCGGAAATCAAGTTCTGGCGCGCGCGCACGAAGCCGAAATTTTACTCGGCAACGGCGAGGCGCATCGGTTCGCAATTGCCTACCACAAAAAATTGAGAGGAAGGATGTAAGGCGCATTTTTTTCCCGCCTTTTTTCTTTCCACAGTATTCTTGGCGCAGACCTTGCGTATTTGCTATACTATTATGGTAATGATGCTCAACCCCGAAGAAACCATAAAACCTCTCCTGCTTCGCGATGACTCGCGCGTCGCCGATTTCGGAGCGGGCTCGGGAGGTTTCACCATCGCCGCGACAAAATACGTTCATAGCGGGAAAATTTATGCGGTGGAAGTACAGAGAGGATTGCTTTCGCTGATTACGGGCAAAATTGATGCGGAACATGCCGATAACGTTGAAGTCATCTGGGGCAATATTGAGGAAATCGGCGGTTCAAAGATCAAAGATTCTTCCGTTGATGCCGTTATTCTCGCCAATACGCTTTTTCAGCTGGAAGACAAACATGCGACGGCTCTGGAAATCAAACGCGTTCTTAAAAACGGCGGGAAAGTTTTGCTGATTGATTGGGCGGGAAGCTTCGGCAATTTGGGTCCGCGAGAAGAAGATGTCGTTTCTCAAAAATCAGCTCTTTCTTTGTTTGAGAAAGAAGGATTCGTTTTACAGAAAGAAATTCCGGCAGGCGATTATCATTACGGAATGATCCTCGTTTGCGACAAGAAATAAACGCGCTTTTTTATAGTATGAAAAATGTTCAACTCATCATATCCATTATATTTGGCATACTCACCGTTCTCGGTCTGCTTGCGTTCGCGGGAATATTGCCGAGACCGGAATCAAAAACGACAAGGCTGGCCGGAAGGTTGACGATGTGGGGAACGGAAGACCGAACGGTTATGGAGAAATTTTTCCAACAATGGCTGACAAAAAACTATCCGGATGTTCACGTAAGCTATACTCAAAAAAATCCGGCGACCTACGCAAACGGCATCATTGAAGCTCTGGCCGCAGGAGAAGGCCCGGACATGATCATCCTCCCGAATGAATTGGTCGTTCGTTTTGCCGACAAAGTTGAACCTTTCACGCCGGAAATTTATTCGGAAAGACAGCTTCGCGATACCTTTCTCCAGATTGGGGAAATATTCGTTGAACCGGGAAAAGATATTTTGGCGTTGCCGTTTTCCACCGATCCGATGGTTATGTATTGGAACCGAAATATTTTTTCCAGCAACAAGCTTGTTGAACCTCCGAAGTATTGGGACGAATTTCTCGCCATTGCTCCGACGTTGACCAAAAAAAGCGAGGCGAAAGACATTTTGCGAAGCGGTATCGCGTTCGGAGAATTCAGCAACGTAACGCATGCAAAAGACATTCTCGCGATGCTTATGTTGCAAACCGGCAACAGTCTGGTACTGCGCCAATCCACCGGAAAATACCTTCCGGTCTTCCAAGGCAAAGCCGACAAAAAAAATCCGCCCGCCAACGAGGCCTTTCGTTTTTACACCGATTTTGCGGATCCGCTGAATTCGGTATATTCATGGAATCGCTCGCTGGCTGAGTCAAAAGACGCGTTTTTGGCCGGAGATTTGGCCGTGTATTTCGGTTTTGCAAGCGAGCTTGCCGAACTGCGGGAAAAAAATCCGAATTTGAATTTTGATGTTGCGGTGGTTCCGCAGGTGCGCGACACAACCAACAAAACCACTTTCGGAAGAGTTACGGGACTGGCGGTATTAAAAACTTCGCTCAAAAAACCTCTCGCTTTTTTCGTAACGCAGACGGTTTCCTCTCCCGAATACAACCAGCAGATTTCCGCGACATTAAAGACGCCGTCTCCCGTCCGTGCGGTTCTCGCAAAAGGAACGCCCGATCCCTTCATGAAAGTTTTTTATGATTCGGCGATAATAAGCAAGACGTGGCTGGATATCCGTCCGGAAAAAACGAATGAAATTTTCAAAAAAGCGGTTGACACCATCATATCGGGAAAAGAAACGGTATCCGGCGCCGTGGGATGGGTTCAGCAAGATTTCACCGTATTAACGGAATAAATTTTATTTCAATAATTATGAAGAATATTTTTTACGGCACGATAATTCATACCTTAACCTTGTTTGCTTTCGCGGCGAACGGACAGGGTGTGCAAAAACTCAAAACACCAACCCCGAAGGTCGGCACGTTGTTTGAATTCGTAACGGAAGTTCTGAAGATCGTCATTAAAATCGGAATTCCCGTCGTAGTTGTCGCCATCATTCTTTCCGGATATATGTTTTTGACATCGCAGGGAGATGAGAGCAAACTTAAAAAGGCAAAGCAAGCGATAATATGGACATCCGTCGGCGCGGCGATACTTTTGTGCGCGGTGGTTATCGCCACAGTCATTAAAAACACCATCGGACAGCTCGGGGGATAATCTTTTTATGGCAAGAAACGAATTTCATCTCGCAATATTTTATACCGTCATTTCCGTTTGTTTTCTTTCCGAAACGGCTTTTGCGGCGACAAACGGAGTGGACACCGCATTATTACCGCCGACCGCGCAGGGAACTTTATTTGAGTTTGTGACGGAGGTGCTGAAAATTGTCATCAAGATCGGCATACCCGTTGTAGCGCTTGCTCTTTTGATTTCAGGATTCATGTTTTTGACCGCGCAGGGAAATGAAACAAAACTCGCCGATGCGAAAAAAGCGATCACGTGGACGGTCATTGGCGGCGCGATCCTTTTGTGTTCGGTAACCATCGCCACAGTCATTAAAAACACCATCGGACAGCTCGGTGGATAATATATAATGAATTTTCATATTTTTATGCTTAAAAAAATATCACAAGCAAGCGCAAAAACGGGAATTTTCTCTTTCTGTTTGATTGTCGCGGTATCCGCATTCGCGTTTTCCGGAAAAATGAAAGTTGATAAAATTACTCCCGGTATCAATTCTCTGCCTGAATTTATCATGAACGTCTTGAAGATTGCCGTGCAGATAGGGGTACCCGTTGCCGCCATGTTCATCATTTGGTCCGGATTTCTTTTCCTTACCGCGCAAGGCGAAGAAGCAAAACTCACAACGGCGAAAAAAGCTTTTGTCTGGGCGGTCATCGGAATGGCGGTTCTCCTCGGAGCGTGGATATTGGCGAAAGCCATTGAAGCGACGGTGTGGGTGCAGATCGGCGGGCACTAAACAATCATTGTAAAATTTTAATTATTTGTAAAAAAAATATGGCACCAAGCAATTTTAAAGAGCTCATGCAGAGTTTTATCAATCTTACCTCCAGCGCCATCGCGCTTTTGTACGCGGCCGCCTTCGCCGTTTTCTTCTTGGGGGTGGTGAAATTCATTTTTAACACGGAAGATGATAAAAAAAGAGAAGAAGGAAAGAAATGGATGGTGTGGGGCGTCATTGCTCTTTTTGCCATGCTTACGGTTTGGGGACTCGTTGAGGTTCTCATAAACACCTTCCACCTTTCTCCAAAAGTTATTCCTCAGCTTTAATTTACAAATCTTTAACCACATAAAAATATGGCACCAAATGATTTACACGCGTTCATGCAGATAATCATTAACCTTCTCGCCAAGTCCATGGGGCTTTTTTACGCGGCGGCGATAGCCTCTTTTTTCTGGGGGGTGGCGCTTTTCGTTTTCAATGCGCAAGATGACAAAAAAAGAGAAACGGGAAAAGAATGGATGAAATGGGCCGTTATCGCGCTTTTTATTTTGGTTACCCTTTGGGGGATTATGGGGTTTCTTTTTAACAGTTTTCAGCTTGAATCCACCATTATTCCTCCGCTCGGAAGCACCTAAGACTCTTCCTCCTCGTACAAAAGGGGACCCGCGAGGATTTATTATCCACACTTTCATTTGCTCTTGTTCATATATCTGGTAGAATTAAGTCAAGTGAGATATGTAATGCCTTTCGGGGTACATTGATCATTTTATTATTATTATTAAAATTATAAAAAATATTTTTCTTATATGAAAAAAATATTCATTGTACTTGGTGCGTTCGCGATGCCTTTTATCGCATCCGCGCAAAATTCGCAAGGTAATTTACAAGGCCTCGTTCAGCTCATAGGAAATATCGTCAACCTGTTGGTGCCGATTGTTTCCACGTTGGTTGTCATATTCTTCTTCTGGGGCTTGGCCATGTACGTCTTGGCCGCCGGCGATGAAGAGAAAGCGAAAGAAGGAAAAAGCATCATGATTTGGGGAGTCCTCGCTTTGTTCGTCATGGTAACCATCTGGGGAATCATCGGCTTTATGCAAAACACTATCGGCAACACTTCCGGTCCTATGGGTGTTGACACCATTGAGCTTCCCAGCGTTGTTCCGAGCAGAGTCAGCTTCTAACGAAAGATTTTTTCCTCTGATTCCGTATGAACATTGATCAGCTTCTTGAGAAAATCTACACGTACATTCTCAATCCTTTCATCGGGTTCCTGTTTGTTGTCGCCACTATTTTATTTCTTTACGGAGTTGCGCGGTACTATCTTTCTTCAAATCCGTCGGATCGCGAAATAGCGCATAGGCACATCATCTGGGGTCTTATCGGAATGTTCATCATGATTAGCGTCTTTGGAATAATGAGGCTTATCGTTGGAACGTTCGGTGTCAATTTATCGGAATTCGGCACATCCATTCCTTCCAATTAAAAATATGCCGCAGTAAAAAACAAACCGTCCCGATTTCGGCCGACGGTTTGTTTTTTAATTCGCGTTTGTTATAATGTAAAGTACGCTTACCTTCACTTTCTTATCTATAAAATAACTATGAAAAAAATATCTTTCTTTTTTGCGGGCATCGGCGTTTTCACAATCCCCCTTGTCGCATTCGCCGCCGACATTAACTCTTTGCTTGATATGCTTCTTGAAGTGACCATGGGGATTATTAAGATTTGCGGCGTTTTGGCGTTTGTGGCGTTTTTTTACGGGCTTGTTTTGTTTTTATTTTCCAATGAAGATGATAAGAAGAAGGAACAAGCGAAAAACATCATGGCATGGGGAACCCTCGCTCTGTTCATCTTGGTAACCATATGGGGGATCATCGGTTTTATCCAAAATACCATCGGCAATACGGAAGGGCCTCAGGGGATAAAAATTGATGTTCCTCAGGTCTAAAAACGGCAAAAAATAGCAAAAAAAGAGGGGAGGAACGTCGTTCCTCCCCTTGTTTTTATAAATGTATCAACTGCGGAAGAAAAATGGCCGCGGCCGTGATGAGAACGACAACCGCCCCCACATCCGTATTGATTGATTTTTTCGTGTGAATTGATTTCGCGAAGAGATACGAAAGAAAGACCGCCCCGGCAATCCATTTCCATGAAACCATCGGATCCGCCGGAAAATAAATTCCGGTTCCGCCGAGAAACTGCAATGCCGGTATGTGCACCATATGCGCCGCGTTATACGGCATGAACCAAAAACCGTTGAAACTTGCAAATGCAAAAATCAGACCAAGTCCATACCCTAACATTGTAATGCTGTCATTATCTGAAGTCATCGCCAGCAAAAGGAACGTCATCAAAAGCGCGGCGTAAAAGAGACCGGTGTAGGGAATATACAACATCCCCTCGGGTAACAGTGTCAATCCCGTATACGAAAGCCCTCCGTTAAAAATGTTCAATTCCTGTCCGATTCCAAACAGCACGTAGCCGAGCGCCATCATAAGCAATATTTTCCAATCACCCAAAATGGTTGGTTCCTTTTTTGGAACAGGAACGGCTTTCGTTCCCGCCGGTACCGCCGCTTCCGGTTTCGTTTTATACATCTTCCAGAGCATGACGGTTCCGACGATAAAAACAAGAACCTCAAGCGCGGCAAACGGCGGTATCGCCCGCACTACCGCCAAACTTTCGCTCGGCAAGTGCGCCAGTACGAACCGATAGAACAAATGGAGTGAAATGAATAAATATGATCCCCAACCAAGCCAAGAAAATACTTTTTTAAAGGGATAATCTTTCTTGTTTGTTTGTTGCGGCTCTTTGTTTTCTTTTCTCATCTCAACCGTTTTGTGCGATGCGATGAGTATGCTGACGGCTATCCCGACCAAACACAAAACAACCGCGACCGTTGTTAAGGCGACAGAGAGAATACTCATGGTTTACCTCCGTTATTTTTACGTGGTAATGAATCATCTTGCTCGCGCGGCTCTTTTTTCTTACCTTCTTCCTTTTCAGCAAGTTGTTTGCGTATCTCTTCCAATTTTGCGAAAACAAGCGGGTCAAGTTCTTTGCTTCCTCCGCGATTGTCTCCAAAAAAGAAGGTGGCCCCGCCGGCTTGCGCCGCGTTTTTCCACGCATCGTATTCAATCAGCATTCTGCCGATTTCACCGTCTTTTTTGATAGCCACAATTCGGTTGACGATAGCTTGCGCCTCGCCCTCGGATTCATTGATGCGTTTTTGCCGCGTTGCTTCCGATGCGGTGATGGTCGCTTTTTTCGCCTGTTCAGCCCTCCACGGTTCGGTCAACGCCGTACGGTCTTTCTCATCAAGTTGTGGATCTTGATCCGTAATATCCGTTTCCAAAATTTCCATGCCGATACCGCGTTTTTCGTCTGCTCCTTGCTCGTTCGGAGAAAGCGAATCATTCAAGTTTTTTTTCAGAAAACTCGCCATTTGATATTTTTCTTCCTCCGAAGAGGTTGAAAGTTCGGCATATTTTTTTGTCTTGCAGAATGCCGTTACAAGCATGCTCGTTTTAAGATTGAGCGCGTTATCCCAGCGATCCTGATTGTAAGTGGTCAAATACGGATTAACGCATCTCGTCAAAAGGTTTCCCTGAAAACCAATCTTCAGAAAATCTTTTGTGTCAACGGTTGGTATTTTAAAGTACCAGAAAAATCCTTTTACCCGCAGATGGTCGCTCCAGTCCTCAACATCTTCAAGCACGGGAAGTCCTTTTTCATCAAGAATAACTTTTCCATTTTCTTTTTTTTGCCGCACGCGTTGGTTCTTTTCAACGCGAACTCCTTGAAACGGCCAGATGCCTACGAATACGGCGCCGGTCTCCCGATACACCCAATGTATCCACCAACTGAACGGATTCTTCCGATCAAACGGCGGGAGCGGTTCGGATACTTCTTCCGGTTTCGCGGGAACGATCCACCAATAATCCGCATTTCTCGGATCTCCTCCCATCTTCAAGAACACGCGTTCCGGGTCGTTCATTATCGCACGGATAAATCTTTTTCCTCGCACAATAATTTTAACTTGTCCGGGTTCAATAAATGTAAAGAAGTGTATGCGATTTGGTCGGATGGGTTCATCTTTCGGATTATTCACCAATAATCCCGACGAAATCAATAATGGGGAAATCAGTCCGAAGACAACAAGTAAAATTGCGATAAACAGCAATCCAAGCAATACCCCGAAGAGTATGGTAAAAAAGGAGATAATAAATCCCATCGTTTTTTCCTCCGTATAAATGTCAAAAAACAACCTAAAAATAAGAATTTTACTCCATAATGATTATACATAAAAATATAAAAAAGTCAATATCGGCACGATGTAAATTCCCGCATGGCGTGCAATAATCTGAAATTTGTGTTATAATAGGAGCATGCCGAGGTGGCGAAATTGGTAGACGCACTTGCCTTAGGAGCAAGCACCGCAAGGTATGGAGGTTCAAGTCCTCTCCTCGGCACATTACAAAATTGGCGGTGAGTCCTCCTTTTTGGAGGTCTCTCCGCCAATTTTGTAATGTGCCGAGGAAGAAAGTGACCTGCGTCACTTTCGTGAGGACTTGAACGCCGGAGCCATGCTCCGCAGGGCAGGCGAGGCGGTGCCCAGCCCGAGGAGGTCGCAACCGACGAGAGACGAGGGAAAGATTCCTCTCCTCGGCACAGAAAAAATCGGCGGTTGAGCCTGTTTTTTGTGTGCTGAGGAAGCAAAACAACCGCTTGTCTTGCGCGGGGATTTGAACGAACGAATGACAACTCAAAGAATAACCGTTTCGGGCTATCCATTTTTTATGGACATTTTTCATGCTCTATGGTATGACAGAAACAGATGCGTTGTTTGAGATAAAACCCCAAAGGAGGTTTTGAATGAAATTGAAATATTTTTTTCGCATCGTAGCAATATTGGTTTTTGCGATAATGGCAAGCGCATATTTTTCCGGATATTTTTACAAAGAAATAACTCCGATTGTCCGTGAAAATGCAGTGCAAAGCTATGTTGATAATTTTCAAAAATTTGCGGATACAACCAATGACGAACAAGCGAGGGATAATTTACAAATGTTGAAAGACCGGCTCGTTATTGTTACGCCAAGCAAAACCGGTTTTGATTATCTCGCCAATCCGCAAAACGACGAAAAATCGGTGCGGACGGTTGCGCTTTTTGACGAAGATAGCCGATATCCTCTTTGGGAAAAAGAAATGAAAAATGGCGCCATCGCGACATTTCTTTCAAGCGCGAGATTGTTGATTTTGAAAAATACGCCGGCGATGAGCGATGCATACATGGGGGCATCCCTTGCACACGAGAGCGAACACATCAGGAGATATTTTCTTGATCCTGTTCGGGTAATTACCGACGAAATTCGCGCAAAAGAAGAAGTTGCCGTGTATACATTTCAGAATGAACTCCTTGCTAAGGCGGGCGGCGAAAAATATACCGCATTACTTCAAAACATGGTGGAAAAATTCGCATCGCTTATTAAGATATCCGGAAATACGGCAAGTTTCCCGATACTTCCTTATAATCAGTCTTTTGACTCCATGTTTGGCAAAGCGCTTTCTTCCGAAGAAGAAACTTATCGCGCGTTTTTGTTTCAGGTTGATGTGATGTTTCACTACTATGATATGTACCAACCGCAACACGCCGAAGGCCTTAAGTGCGATTTGATTAACGCCCTGTACGCATCTTGGGATGAATAAAAATCAAAAAAACAATTCCCCGCGGGCGCATGCCGGCGGGGATATTTTTTGCATTAAAGCAAGAAGTATGCCAAGATGCCATTAGACGATTTTCCCAAACAATTAAAGGGAGGGGTTATGAGCTTTCTTTTACTGAATATTATTATGGGTTGGATGGTGGCGATTACGGGATACACGCCCCCCGCGCAGATGCCGAATGTGCAATTTGAGCCCCACAGTTTCTTTGTAGAAAAAGTTTGCGGAGGAAAAGAGTGTGCGGCTAAAGGTTGGTACAATGATGCCGGAACCATTTATTTGGATGAAACATATCAAACGGTTCTTTCGGAAGATTCATATCCGGCAAAACCGGACAGGCAACACGCCATGGCGGCAAGTATGCTCGGGCACGAGAGCGTTCATTATCTGCAAGACCTGAGCGGAAAATTCACGGAAAAAACTTGCACAAACTTCCTTATCCGCGAGGAACAAGCCTTCTTCGCTCAAAGAGTCGGGATGCGTCCCTACCTTAATTTTTTTGTTCCATGGGAAAATTCCGGTCCCGCGTATCGTTGTAAAGATAGGTAATGCTGAAAAGAAAACTCCCACCGGCGCGAAGCTGGCGGGAGTATTTTTTCTTTGGCACGCGCCACAGCTTTACGGCAAGGGCGGTAATCGCTTATTTCTCCGGACAAACCGATTTGTCCACCATGGCTTCTGCAGTAACGTACCCTTCGTACACTTTTACGTCAATGTTTGCGTATGGCAGATAATAATCCGATTCAATTTTTTCCTCGGACCATTGGCATTGTGTCGCCATTGTTTCGCCGACAAACGTAACCGCTTGTATCACCGCCGTATCTTGAAGTTCGGTTTTTAACACACGAACCGCTACCGGTGTTTCCGGAATATGAATACGTCCGCCAAATGCGTTGGTTATTTGGGGCAATATCGCATCGGAAAAATAAATCACCGCCGTAAAAAGACATATAAAAATCGGTATAAATATAAGCGCGTTTCGTGCGCGGCGTTTTTGTACTTTGCTCATTTTTCTCACCTTCTCTTGAAAAAAGACCAACCCGATAACAGAGTATCAACATTTGCGCCTTTTGTCAATTTGAAGAAAGAAGGGAAGTTTTGTATAATTACTCCATTATGCATGTCAGCGTTGCCGCAGAAAAAATCTTTTCCATTTTCGGAATTCCCATATCAAATACCGTGCTTACGGCATGGGTGGCGGTTTTTCTTTTGGCGTTTTTTTCTTATCTCGCGACAAAGCGCATGCAAACCGTTCCGCGGGGAATGCAGAATTTTTTTGAATGGGCGATAGAATCGCTTTTCGGTTTGGTGGAGAGTTTTTTTGGAGACCGAAAGCAAACGCTCAAGTTTTTTCCGCTCGTCGCGACTTTTTTCTTTTTCATTCTGGTCTCCAATTGGATGGGGCTTTTGCCGGGATTCGGAAGCATCGGATTTTATGAGCATGAAACATTCGTCCCGTATTTCAGAAGCGCAACGGCGGACTTGAATACCACGCTCGCCTTCGCCATGATTTCCGTGATTATCACTCAAATAGCGGGTATTATGGCGCTCGGGTTCTTCCATTACGGAAAAAAGTTTTTCAATTTCAGCAGTCCCATAAATTTTTTCGTCGGTTTGCTGGAACTGATTTCGGAATTCGCAAAAATAATTTCCTTCTCGTTCCGTCTTTTCGGAAGCGTATTTGCCGGCGAAGTGCTCATGGTGGTCATTACCGGCCTCGTTCCCTACGTTATTCCTTTGCCGTTTCTCGGATTGGAGATTTTTATCGGGGGGCTTCAAGCGCTTGTGTTCGTTTTGCTGACGGTCGTGTTCATCAAGATAGCCACGACCGAAATGGCGCACTGACGAAAAAGTACAGAGAATAGATAATAGAAAATAGAATACAGACAAAAATTAACTTATTAAAAATTATCAGTAATAAATAAAAAAGTATTATGCCGGAGTTAAAATTTATAGCGGTTGCATTCGCCATCGGAGTCGCGGGATTCGGAGCGGCGTTTGGTATCGGAAGAATCGTTGCGCAAGCAATTGATTCAACGGGGAGAAATCCCGAAGCGGGAGGAAAAATCTTCAACATGATGATTTTGGGAGCCGCGCTCGTTGAAGCCATCGCGATTTACGCGCTCGTTTTGTCGTTCATGATGCTTAAATAACAACAGTTCATCAAGTTTGAAAGTTCATCAAGTTCATAAAGTCCGGACGGTGTCGTCGTGCTTTATAACTTGATAAACTTGATAAACTTTTAACTTATCTATGGAAGCCCTTAAAAATTTTGGCGTTGAGTGGCCGTTTTTTATCGCGCAGGTGGTCAATTTCGCCATCTTGTTTTTCTTGCTCAAACGGTTTTTGTACAAACCGATTTTGGATATGCTGGAAAAGCGGCGCGTGGAAATAGAAGAAGGGCTTGCCAATGCCAAGAAAATGGCGGAAGACGCCAAAAAGTTTGATGCTGAACAGACGGTTCTCATGCAAAAAGCGAAGAAAGAGTCGCAGGCGATAGTGGATAACGCTCTCGTTGCGGGAGAAAAAATCCGCGAAGATATTTTAAAAGATGCGACGGGAAAGGCGAAAGAATTCATGGATACCGCGGAACTCCGCCTTGAGGAAGAGAAAAAGAAAATGATCGGAGAAGTGAAAGGCGAGGTACTTTCGCTCGCATCATCAATCGTTGAAAAAATCCTACACGAAAAAATGGACACCGCGCATGATAAAAAATTCATTGAAGAAATAATGAAAGAAAAATAATTTTTGCCGCCGGTACGGGGTTGCACCCCGTACCGAAACATTTGAAATGTATACAAAACTGTATTTACAAAATAGATATCAGAAATAATCACAAATGTTTCGGACCGAGTTGCAAACCCGCTCCGGCAAACAACAAAAAATAATTCGTATGGACAAATCGGCATTATATTCAAAGGCGCTTTTGGAAAGCATTCACGAAATTTCCGCGGGTGAACTTTCGCACGCGCTCCTGCGCCTGCGCTCCGCGCTAAAAAAAAGAGAAGAAATGCATTTATATCCGCGCATTTTGAGAAACGTCATCGCCGCGCTTGAATATCGGGAAAACGCGAACGTCGTTTCCGCCCAGGAATTGGATGAAGCGATTCGGGAGGATATATTGAAAAAACTGAAAAAGAATTTTCCGGAAATAACAAAGGAACACCTGCATTTCAAAATAGACGAAAAAATGGTGGGAGGAATTTCTATCACCTATCAGGATTTCTTGTTTGACGGAACAGTAAAGGGAGCTTTAAGAAAATTAATGAAAAAGTAAGGCATATAATTTCTAATTACTAATATCTAATTTCTAATGAACGACGATGGTATTTGAAATTAAGGCATTAGACATTTTATTGGAAATTAGAAATTGGATATTAGAAATTATTTATGTCGCGGGATAACAAAAAATAATTACATAAGATTATGAACAGTGCGAAAAATATTATTGAAACATTAAAACGAGAGCTTGCCGACGTAAAAATTGAAGCCGGTTTTGAAAACATCGGTCGCGTGCTTGAAATCAAGGACGGCATCGCCCGCGTTTCGGGGCTTTCCGAATGCTTTTATAACGAACTTCTGGAATTTGAAGGCGGCGTTTTGGGAATGGCGCTCAGTTTGGAAGAAGATTCCATCGGCGTTATCGTACTCGGCGATTATTCCCATATCAAAGAAGGCGACACGGTAAAAACAACGGGAAATATCGCGAGCGTTCCCGTGTCGGATGCTCTGATCGGCCGCGTCATCAATCCGCTCGGAGACCCCGAAGACGGCAGAGAAAAAATTTCTTCCGATACGCGTTATCCGATTGAAAAAATCGCGTGCGGAGTCATTGAACGAAAAAAGGTCTCTCAGCCGATTGAAACCGGCATCCGCGCCATTGACGCGCTTATTCCCATTGGGCGCGGACAGCGCGAGCTTATCATCGGCGACCGCCAGACGGGAAAAACCGCCATCGCCGTTGATACCATCATCAATCAAAAAGGGAAGGACGTTATCTGCATTTACGTCGCCATCGGACAAAAAGAATCAAAGACCGCAAAGATTGTTGCGGAATTCAAAAAAGCCGGCGCCATGGGACACACCATTGTCGTCAACGCTTCCGCCGGCATGCCCGCGTCTCTTCAATACATCGCGCCGTTTTCCGCGTCCGCCATCGGAGAATATTTCATGGATCAAGGAAAGGACGTGCTTATCGTTTACGATGACCTTTCCAAGCACGCATGGTCATATCGTGAAATCTCGCTCTTGCTCCGCCGTCCGCCCGGTCGCGAGGCATATCCCGGCGATGTTTTCTATTTGCATTCTCGCTTGCTTGAACGATCCGCCAGGCGCGACGAAAAATACGGCGGCGGTTCCATTACCGCGCTTCCAATCATTGAAACTCAGCAGGGCGACGTGTCCGCCTACATTCCGACCAATGTCATTTCCATCACCGACGGACAAATTTATTTGGACACCGACCTCTTTTACGCCGGAACGCGCCCCGCGCTCAATATCGGACTTTCCGTTTCCCGCGTCGGTTCCAGCGCGCAGACCAAATCCATGAAGCAATTCGCCGGAAAACTCCGCCTTGACCTAGCCCAATTCCGAGAACTCGCCGCTTTCGCCCAATTTGAAGGCGACCTGGATGAAGGCACGAAAAATCAAATCGCAAGAGGTCGCCGTTTAACCGAACTCCTGAAACAAGGCCAATACGCCGCGCAGTCGCTCCCGAGGCAGGTCATAGGAATCTTCGCCGTAACGCAGGGCTTGGCGGACGATATTGAACCGAAAAACATCTTCGCCTTTGACGAAAACTTATTCAGGTACATGGAAGACAAAGGCCAAGAAATAATCGCCGAAATAGAAAAAGGAGAAAAGCTGGGAGACGAAACGCAGGAGAAGTTGAAAGAACTCATCACAAGTTTTAAAGAGATGAGTTAAAAAAATACCCCCGCCGTAAAAAAAGGGGGGGGTAGCGGTAAACAAACGCAGACACTACTATAAACCAAAGATTTTCTCTATTCGCGTACAGCAATACCAAGTCAGCACAAATAGAAAGATCTCTGGTACAACAATTTCCGGTCCAAAAAGGAATATCCAAAATGCGACCTGCGATGCAACTAAAATATCAAAAACAACTTTCATGATAATCTCCGATGGATTGATTTGTGAATAAAACTCCTGTAAAAAAACCTGAAGAGGGTATAGCAAACTTTGTAATATTTGTCAAGTTTTCCAGAATCATTATATTTAAACTATAAAATAAAGAAAATAATCTTATGAAAAACACAAGAAAAGAAATGACAATGGAAGATTTGGCAATTATGGTTCAAAACGGATTTACTGAAACAAACGGCAGAATAGACAACGTAAAAAATGAACTGAAGGAAGAAATAAATACTCTGCGTGAAGAGGA
>JBAYGK010000010.1:0-18836 GCA_041666665.1 Minisyncoccota bacterium | reverse complement strand
GTTCTCCGATGAACAGAAAGAAGGAATGGTATACGGTTATCATACTCTTTGGCGCGAGGCGATTGCCGCCGAAATAGAAAAAGAATTCCGCGCTCGCGGTCTCGGTTTTGTGTTTGATGAATAGTTAGACAATATTGCGCCGCTTCGGATTTTCCCGAAGCGGCTTTTTTGCGGGGGCTTGACATTTATTATTAAATATGATACGATGCAGTTAGGATTTTGAAACACACAATTTGATTAACGAGAAACCCGCTTTTCCTCTTACAGGATGACCTTCCAACGGGAGGGTGCAATTATGAGGCCATGGCGGAAAAAGAAAAAAAGGAGAAAGAAGAATATGCCGGTTTATTTATTTATTAAAAAAGAAAAAAAGAACTATCCGAACGGAGATAGCCTTAAGATTAATATAGAACTTGGATTTGAGGAATGGGACGATAAACACGCGGTGAAGCGCGTGGCGAAATTTTTAGGCAAGCATCCGGAATATGAAACAGATGGCGGAGAAACGGAGAAAACACCGGACGGGAAAAAAGCCGAAGAAACAATAAAACTGGACCCGGAAACGGAATTTCTGTATCGTTTTGACCCAAATGTAGTCAACGGTAAAAGACAAATTTTCCCGGGCGAAGAAACCACGCACTATAATGAATATCTGGACAAGGAATATCCGGGCGACGAACTTTCGGTTGACGAATAGAAACAATAAACAACGATTATGCCCTGACGACCTCAGGGCATTTTTTTACCCCGGTACATATCCGAGAAACAATTGCAGTTTTTCGTTTTTTTTGGTATATTATGCGAGAAAGGAAAAAAGGCGCGCATAGTTTCCGCCCGCAGGCGGATCCTCCAGCGGGAGGACAGGGGCAGAACGCGCGAACATTTCCTTTGTTATATTGATTTCGCGCGCATAGTTCAGGGGTAGAACGCTGTCCTGATAAGACAGAGGTCCTTGGTTCGATTCCAAGTGCGCGCACAATTTTGGAAAAACAGCGTGATTTATGACACGCTGTTTTTTCTTGCTAAAGTGCGAATTTTCTGGTAGAACGAGAAGGAACTTCGTACCTTGAAAAATTGTTCAGCGGGGCGGAACCATCGGAATGTATTTGGGAATAAATTTATAGTTTTTTGTTTTATAGATACATGGGAGACAAAAATGACTGATACTTGTACATGTTCAAAACTTACTCCAGCGACACAAATACTTCTTTCGGCATCGCGGGCGGGGTTATCTAAAATTATCATTGCCGCCTTGGAAGAAGGTGCCGATATTGAAGCTCGCGACCATTCGGACTACAATGCTTTGGCTTCCGCGACATTTTTCGGGCATTATCATGCCGTAAGAATTCTCGTCGCTTTCGGAGCGGATCCGCACGAGCTGATTCAAAAAGGCGCGACGCTTTTGATCGTTGCCGCGATTGGCGGGCATGCGGATATCGGGGAATATCTCATTTCCCTCGGCGTGCCGATTGATGTGGTAGACGGCGACGGCGACTCCGCAATGTCGGTCGCAAAGAAATTCGGGCACGAGAAATTTATCACGATGCTTGAAAAATACAGGAAGTAACTATCATCCACGCCTGCTGTTAATTTCCGCGTACGCGGAAATTAACAGCAGGCGTTTTTCTTGCACCATATGGTCATTTTGCTCATATGAGCAAAATGACCATATGGTGCTTTTGCTTGTCAAAACGGTGATTTATTGATATACATGAAAGGGGTATTGAGTATAAAATACTTTATGAGGAGGTTCCAATGAGTATTTTTAATGAAATCCGATATGCTATATGGATGGCAATAAGATCAATCTTAGCGAGAATCGGTTATGATTCTGTTTATGAGCATCCGCTTGTTGGCGACGAGTGGGCGGCGATAGACAAAGATCGAAATTTGCTTGATCACGCTCCGACGATTACAAAACTTCAAAAAAAATTGAAGAAAAAACACTTGGAAGATAAATTTTGGTGCTTTACCTTTTTGTCAGACGTGTAGTCGTGAAAAGGAACCGCCGCTTTCTGTGGCGGTTTTTTCTTGACATTTTCCGGATTTCTGGTAGTCTGTGGTAAGGTATTTGTGCAACGCAACCGAAGGGGCATCGCAATGTCAAACTATGTTATTTCCGAAGAACAAACAACCGCTTTTGATAATTTAAAGAACAGCATATGTCTTTTGCTGGAAGAAACGAAACAAGGGGTCATTGATATTGTTTCAAACAGAATATATCTGGAACAAACGGGGGAGTGGACGGTTTTTTCCGGAAAGAACGACCATTCTTATTTGCTCACTCTTGAGGAGGTTCTCACCGAGTTCGCTTGTCACAGAATGGGCGGGGAAAATCTCGGTCTTGTTTCCATTAAAGATCAGGAAAAATTTGATTCGCTTTTTAACGGATTCGTTGAACTTATGGAGATAGACGAAAGATTTTTGAAAGATTCAATGTAAACGGAATTTGGGGCGGGGACGTTGTCCTCGCCTTTTTCAATGGCGTTTTTTCTTGTCAAAACATGAGCTTTATGGTAGAACAAAACCAGAAGTTGGACATTGAAACAACTCTATACGGGAGGAAAAAATGACAGATTATAAAAAAGCCGCGAAAGAGGGCTCAGAACGCGAAGCAAGAAAAGAACTTCTTGAACGTTTGGATACGGTTGGAAGCGACCGCATGACGACTGAAGAGCATTTAGCTCTTTGTTATTATTTCAGCGCTCACAATTATAAGCCGTTAGAAAATGTATTCAAAAAATCTTCCGGAATTTGGGTGTGGGATAAGGACGGAAATAAATATATGGACTGCTTGTCGGCGTATTCCGCCTGCAACGCGGGGCACCGAAATTGGAGAATTACCATTCCCGTCGCACTGCATATATTGTTCGGGACGGATACTCTTTCTCGCGCATTCGTACATGCCGAGGAAGGTCCATTTTCTGCCGAACTTGCCCGATTTTGCGGAAAAGATCGGTCACTGGTGAAGAATGCCGGCGTAGAGTCTGTTGAAACCGCAATTAAAGGTGCGAGACGCTGGGGATATGCCAACAAAGACATCAAGGAAGAAAAAGGGGAAGTTGCCGAAATAATCGTCGCGAGAAATAATTTTCATGGTCGGACAATTGCGGCTTTGAGCGCATCAACTGAAGCGGCGTATAAACGCGGTTTTGGTCCGTTCGTTCCGGGATTTGTTCCGGTTCCGTTCGGTGACTCAGAAGCGTTGTATAACGCGATCACGAAAAACACTGTTGCCGTCATGATTGAACCTATTCAAGGTGAAGCGGGCGTGATCATTCCTTCTGACGGATATCTTCAAGACGTTCGCGATATCTGCGACGATAAAAAGATATTGATGATTGCCGACGAAATCCAAGTTGGGCTCGGACGCACCGGTAAACGATTTGCGTGCGATTGGGAAAATGTCGTGCCCGATATTTACATTATCGGAAAAGCGCTCGGAGGAAATTTAATACCCGTATCAGCCATTGTTGCGAATGATGATATTATGGATTACTTTGATCCCGGAAGCGACGGTTCCACTTTTGGTTTGAACCCGCTCGCCTGCGTCGCAGGCCGCGCATATTTGCGGACGTTTGAAAAACTGCATCTCGCGGAAAGATCGGCGGAACTCGGCGAATATTTCATGGCGGAACTTAGAAAGATTAAATCTCCATATGTGACAGAAGTTCGCGGCAGGGGATTGCTTATCGGTGTTGAACTCAATACAAAAGCGCGTCCGTTCTGCGAAGCGCTGATGAAAGAAGGACTGCTCTGCAAAGAAACGCACGACATGGTCATTCGTTTCGCTCCGCCTCTGGTCATTACCAAAAAAGAAATTGATTGGGCGATACAACGCATCAAAAAAGTTCTGGAAGCGGTAAATATTTTTGACATCTAATGTCAAAAAAACCGACGCGATTCATTTCGCGCCGGTTTTTCTTTTTTCTTGACATACACAGCAAAATGCTGTATACTGCATATCGGTAAAACAATAAGGAGGCTACTATGCGTTTGTTAACCGTTGAGAAAGTTTCTGATGAAAAATATCTCGTGGGCATAAAAGAATTGAATTTTTGGTTCACCGACGAGAGTCAAGAAAAAGCTTTAAGCAGGCTTGCCTTCAGAATCAGATACCTTCTTTCCGGAAAAGAACATGCCAAGCCGGCTCAAAAGAAAGTTGCGGAAAACGCACTTTCCGAGGTTCGCGGCGTGATGAGCGGAAGGAAAAATATCTGAAAGGGAAAAGCGACATAAACCGGCACAAGGTTCATCCTGTGCCGGTTTTCTTTTTTGTGGTAACCGTTCACACACGGTGGAATAGTCTTGTTTTTTGTCGCCGGAGTGGGGTTATACCCCAGTCCGAAACATTTGAGATGACAAAGAACTCTTGAATATTTGAGATAAAATATGAAATTTTAAACGTTTCAGTACGGGGTATCCCGCTCGCAAGCGGGACCCCGCACGTTGCGGTGGCAACCCCGTACTGGCGATAAGGTTTAGTGGGACAGTAGTGCAGTTACTTTTGTGTGCTTGACTTTGCGTTTCTAATATGTTACACTAAAAAGTAGATTTTGATAATTGAAAACGAGGTGAAAACCATGAGCACAAGAAAAAAAACGGTGCCGGTAGTCACCTACGCATTACTGCCGATTTTTGAAAGAAAACTAAGCAATAAAAAAGCGGCGAGAGAATATCGCGCGGAATTGCTGAAAAGAGAAGCATGTATTCTTAAGACAAAAGAAGAAAACGACAAACGTCTTGAGGAAAAAAGAGCTCGTCGCGAAAGAGTTATCGTTCCGTTTTCTTATTTACAAGAAAAAATAAAGGAACGAGATAACGCTCTTGCCGAAAAACGCAAACAAGAAAAGCTTGAGCAAGACATTCTTCGCGAGGAAAGAGATTGGGCATATCGGATGATGCGATTTGAGGAAGAAATACAATTGGAGAAAATCGTTCCGATTGACGTAAAACTGCTCCCGGCTTTATTTAAAGAAAGCGATATCGGGAAAGCTCATTGCATTGAGTGCGAAGAAGCCGTTCTTTCGTCTTTGCGTAAATTTGCCGAGATTGTCGGATTTGATGTTGAATTTGACGGGGAAGGAGATCTTCCCGCCTTGGTTTTATGGAAACCTTATCCCTATTGGAGAGAAGCGTTTTCCGATAAAAAAGAGACCATTACGGCGCAAATAATTAAGTTATAACCGACGCGGGTTTTCATCTCGCGCCGGTTTTTTTCGCCGGCAACCTGTTAAAAAACGAATTTGCCATTAAGTCCGGCGAGTGGTGTTGACTTTGCGTTTCTAATATGTTACACTAAAAAGTAGATTTTGATAATTGAAAACGAGGTGAAAACCATGAGCACAAGAAAAAAAACGGTGCCGGTAGTCACCTATGCACTACTTGAGAAACTTTCCGAAAAAGAAAAACAACGCGAAATCGCAAAAGAAAAACCCCTCGCCACTTCAGGCAAAGGGGCGGTAGTCATTTATACACTGCTTGAAAAAATACAAGAAAAAGAAAAACGCCGCGAAGCGGAAGATACTCGCCATGCTTCTGAGAAAGAGCAAATTGAAGCTTGTCGCAAAGCGCGAGAAGAGAATGGAAAACACCTTGCCGAGAAAAAAGCGCTTCGTGAAAAAATCAGAAGAACTCACGTGATTCCGGCCTGTGTTTTTGCCGAAAAACTGGCGAAGAGAAAAGAACGAGAGAAAATTCTCAAAGGTATTTTTCTTGAACAATTGGAAGAAAAACGGCTTGCGGAAGGGATGCGCCGTTCGCAAGAGGAGCACATATCTTTGATGAAAAAAATGCACGAAAAGATATGCCGTGAAAAAGTGATTCCCATTGAGGTGAAAAAACTGGCTCAATTGTTTGAAAGGAGCGACATAACCAAACCAAGTCTTGTTTTGTGCGAAAAGCCAACGGTTTTGATACGGAAGCAATTTGCTCAGACAATCGGTTTTATCGTAACGACGGAAGAACGGGGAGATAAGACAGCTCTCACCATCAAGAAACCTTTTTCGTGGCACGTACTGTAATTTATACCGTGTATAGACAGAAAAAATGTTCGTTTAAAGGTTTTTTTAAATGAATTATTTTGAACGGGATAATCTCTTAAGAGGTTGTCTGAACATCAATTTAGAAAAGGAGAAAGTGTTATGGCCTTTGGCAAATCACCCAACTATGGGTCTAAACCCAGCCCACCTTCAACGTGGGAGGCTGGATACGAGCGACTCAGAAAATCTTATCTTGCACCCTACGACAAAAAGATTGAAGTTTTGGAAAAAGAACTCAGAAAAATTGCCTATTATGAATTTGGTTATCATCTCATGGCGCGATATGAAAACTATCCGGAGATGCTCAAAAAATTTCAGGAACTAGACAAGGATTATGATCGTGCAGGGATGGAACGGGCGGGAAAAAGCGCAGAGTTTGCTCAAAAGTGCGACAAACTGCGGTATGGAGAAAACCGTGTTTGTGCGGACAACGAGGCATTATGGTTGCTTGCGGATTTTGTGAGAAGAGATCAAGCGATTTGATTATTAAATTATGCGGCGCGGAAACGCGCCGCTTTTTTGCGGAAGTTTGCGGGGCTTGCGTTTTAAATCCTATAATTTCAAGCGAGAAGTAAAATGGAAGCTCGCTTGCATTTTCTCCGAGCGAAGGAATTATACGAGCTCCGTTTCAATGATTTGTCAACCATTGAAATGGAGGCTCTTAAATGGTTTAATAGATGTCTGGGGATGCCCCCGTCAACAAACTTTTATATATTTATTAGTTGGTAGTCAGTAGATAGTAGTTTGTAGACAACAACGTTTGTTGTTCCGTTTTGTGAACTACTATCTACTATCTACTGACTACAAACTTATTTTGTATGGCAAAGAAAAAACGAGTCATTATCATCGGCGCGGCGGGCCGCGATTTTCATAATTTTAATACGATGTATCGCGAGGATGGCGGGACCGAAGTCGTGGCGTTCACCGCGGCGCAAATTCCCGGCATTGCGGATCGGAAATATCCGGCGGAGCTCGCGGGAAAATATTACAAAAAGGGGATACGAATTGAAGATGAGAAAAATCTGGAGAAACTCATCGTTTCGGAAAAAATAGACGAATGCGTGCTTTCGTACAGCGATCTTCCGTACGACACGGTGATGCATCTCGCGTCGCGCGTCATGGCGGCGGGAGCGAAATTCTCCATGTTCGGAATCAACGGCACGATGATCAAAAGCAAAAAACCTCTGATTGCGGTTGTCGCGGTTCGCACCGGTTGCGGAAAAAGCCAGACATCGCGCCGCCTGGTGGAAATTTTGCGCGAGGCGGACAAGCGTGTCGTTTCCGTTCGCCATCCGATGCCGTACGGCGATTTGGTTGCTCAAAAAGTTCAGCGCTATGCCGAACTCGCCGATCTCAAAAAATATGAATGCACCATTGAAGAGATGGAAGAATACGAACCGCACATCAACATGGGAAGCATCATTTACGCCGGCGTTGATTACGGGGAAATTTTGAAGAAGGCGGAAAAAGAGGCGGATGTCATTGTTTGGGACGGAGGAAATAACGATATGTCGTTCTACAAACCAGACCTAACCATTACCGTCGTTGATCCTTTCCGCGCGGGACATGAAATAAAATATTATCCCGGCGAAGTGAATTTCCGGCTTGCGGATGTTATCGTCATCAATAAAATGGATTCCGCCGATCCGGAAAAAGTCGGAATCATCATGGAAAATATAAAGAAGTACAACCCGAAAGCGAAAATCATCAAAGCCGAATCCACTCTCACGGTTGAACATCCCGAGATGATTAAAGGCAAGCGCGTGCTCGTCATTGAAGACGGTCCGACTTTGACTCACGGAGAAATGAAGATAGGCGCGGGAACGGTAGCGGCGGAGAGAAGCGGCGCGGCGGAGTTGGTTGACCCACGGTCTGCGGCGGTGCGTTCCATCAAGGCGACCTTTGAAAAATATCCGGGAATCGGCAAACTCTTGCCGGCGATGGGGTATGGAGACAAACAGATCAAAGACCTTGAAGAAACCATCAACAAAGTGGATTGCGATGCGGTGGTTATTGCAACCCCGATTGACCTCTCCAGATTCGTGAAAATCAACAAACCGGCGACGAGAGTGAAATATGATCTGTCTTTGCAGGGAAAGAAGGAGCTCAAAGCCATACTCAAGAACAGGAAGTTTATCTAAAAAATACAGATACCAATATACGAATTTTTACGAATGATACGAATGAATACGAATCCGGAAACGGCGTATTCGTTGCCATTCGTATCATTCGTTTCATTCGCGTATTGGTATCTTTATCAACATGAAAAAGAAAAGAATCATCATCGCTCTCGGCGGAAATGCCATTCAGCAGAAAGGAGAAAAGGGAACCCATGAAGAATCTTTCGTCAATGTTCGCGCGACCATGAAAGCGCTGGCGCCGATTGCCATGAACCATGCGTATGAGGTTATCATTACCCACGGCAACGGTCCGCAGGTCGGGAATCTTCTTATACAGAACGCGGCGGGAAAATCTTTTGTTCCCGAAATGCCGTTGTTCCTGTGCGATGCGATGAGTCAGGGAGAGATAGGGTATTGGATGGAACAATCGCTCGGAGATTTTTTTGACACGAAAGGAAGCAAGAAGCACATCGTCACGGTGCTTTCGCAGGTTGTTGTCAAAAAGAATGACCCGGCTTTCAAAAACCCGACCAAACCGGTCGGCCCGTTTTATTCAAAAGAAGAAGCGGAAAAAATACGAACGGAATCCGGATTTGTTTTTAAAGAGGATGCCGGCAGGGGGTTTCGCCGCGTCGTTCCATCACCGGAGCCGATTGGTTTTGTGGAAACGGATGTTGTGCGCGACCTTATTAAATGCGGACATGTCGTTATCGCGGGCGGCGGAGGAGGAATCCCCGTTGTTGAGAAAGGAAAGAAGCTCGCGGGCGTTGATGCGGTGATAGACAAGGATAAAACGACGGCGGTGCTTGGAGATTTGCTCAAAGCCGACCTGTTCATAATTTTGACCGCCATTCCGGAAGTAAAACTCAATTTCGGCAAGCCGGAAGAAAAAGCAATCCGATCAATGCGCGTTGCCGAGGCGAAAAAATATCTGAAAGAAGGGCATTTTGCCGAAGGAAGCATGAAGCCGAAAATTGAAGCGGCGATTGCGTATCTGAAAGGAGGAGCGAAGAGGCAGGTGCTCATTACCGATGCGGAATCGTTTGATAAGGCACTGGCGGGGAATGGGGGAACTTGGTTGATAAATTAGTATGCCAATCGTCGCCGGTTCTGGGTTGTACCCAGAACCGAAATGTTTGAAAAGTCTCGGGAGTGTTGTTTTTGAAATTAACTTTTGTTTGACATCGAAAACGTTCCAGTTCGGGGTGCAACCCCGAACCGGCGACAAAAAAAGTAAAGCTCCACTTTTGAGTGGAGCTTGATGGAAGATTCACACGATTAAAGAAAGAAGTCAATATCGCGTATCGGTTCTTCTGGATTTTGGTTTGATCTTCTGAGAAGAGTACCATTTGAACATTTTGGATTTGGACATTTTACAGTTTGAGGTTTCGTTATGCCGATGGCAACAGAATAACCGCAAGAATTACAACGATAGTAAACATATCTTGGTGTTGCAGATTTCATGGTTGTGACTCCAAAAAAAGTGAAAGGACGAAGTAACGAATGCATTGTATCACAAGACAATTATTTTGTCAAGTAAAATTCAAAAAATCAATTTTAATAGCCATAAAACTATAATTTTATGAAACACATACTTTCATTAAAAGACCAGAGTAAAAAAGACATTACCGACATCCTTGCCATGGCGCAAGCGGTGAAGAAAAAACGGAAGGCGGGGAAGTTGACCAATCTTTTGCCGAACAAAACCTTGATTATGCTTTTCCAAAAAGGTTCTACTCGCACGCGGCTTTCTTTTGAGGCGGCGATGACGGAACTTGGCGGGCATTCCATTTTTTTGGATATGAAAACCACGCAGTTCGCGCTTACAGATTTCAAAGATGAGATCAAGGCGGTTATGCGATTTGGATCGGTGCTCATGTTCCGCGCTTTGAAAGCGGCGGACGTACAGCTTGCGGCTGATCAAAATCAAATTCCGGTTATTGATGCGTGCAGTGAGAAATATCACCCCGCGCAGGCGCTCGGCGATATTCTTACCATGGTGGAACATTCGGGCGGTTTGAAAAAAGTGAAAAAGGTCGTCTGGCTCGGTATTGAAAATAATGTTTCCAATACGCTCTCTCTTGCGTGCGCCAAGCTCGGCATTAAAGTCGTGATCGTCGCGCCGGAAGCGAACAAAGACAGCATTGATCCGGAACTCAACAAGATGGCGGAAGATACCAGAAATATTACGCGCACGCTTGATTTGAAATCGGCGCTCAAAGATGCGGATTATGTCCATACCGACACATGGATGGATATGGAATTCTTTGAGAACGGAAAAGTGAAACCGGCTTTTCAGGAGGAATATGACCGAAGGAAAAAACTCTTTATGCCGTATCAATTGAACGCCAAGCTCATTGACACCTGCGCGCCGAAAGCGAAGATTATGCATTGCATGCCGTGCCACGTCGGCTACGAAATTTCCCGCGACGCCATTGACCATAAAAACTCGGTGATATTTGACCAAGCGGAGAATAGGATGCACGTAGAGAAAGCGATGATTCTCTGGCTTTTGGGGAAAAAGGTCATAAAATAAAAGAAAACGGGAAGAATTTACCCGAGTGTGTCCTGACGGCATAAACAATGCACAGTGCCGATATTGTCTTTTTTAAGAAACATTTGTTATAATAACTGATAAGCAATTTGTAACATATGAATATTATGGAAGAAAAAAAGAAAATAATCATCATAGAAGACGATAATTCTCTCAGAAGAATTTTAAGAGAGAGATTGCAAAAAGAAAACGCGTTTGAAATATTGGAGGCGGCGAATGGCAAAGAGGCGCTTGAACTGATGCAACAATTCAGTCCTGACCTCGCTTTGCTGGATATTGACATACCGGTTATTGACGGTTTGACGCTTGCGAGAGTTATGGATGAGCAGAAAATAACGGAAAAGACAAAAATTCTGTTCCTCACAAACTCAAGCGATATTAACAAAATATCGGTTGCTTCGGTTATCCACGGGGTTTTGGGGTATCTTATAAAATCCGATTGGGACATTGAACAAATCGTCAAACAAATCAAAGATCATCTGACGAGAGGAAGCAAATAGCGCGCGGAGGCGAAAAAGACCGCAAAAATCGGTTTTTGTGTTTTTTTCTTTTCCCTTTCAATCAAGGCGTTCTTTTGTTATTATGACGGTATGATACGGAAGGTTTTTTCGGTAATTAAATTTTTATGAAAGACAAAAAGAAAATTCTTGTGGTTGAAGATGAAGCGCATCTGCGCAAGATAATAGGCGACTTTTTGCGCGGGGAAGACGAATTGACGGTATTTGAAGCGGAAGACGGCGCCGTTGCTTTGGAGATGGTTAAAAAAGACATGCCGGATCTCATTTTGCTTGACATCGTCATGCCGGTCATGGATGGCGTCACTTTTGCCAAAAAAATGAACGAAGAACATTTGGCGGAACGGACAAAAATAATGTTTTTGACGAATTCGGGAGATTTGTCCATAATTTCATCCGTTTCTTCTCCTTCCGTGGTCGGGTATTTCATCAAATCCAATATAGATCTGCGCGATCTGCTGAAAAAGATAAAAGAAGAGATTGGATTGTAAAAATTTCCAAAGCCTTTCTTATTCCGAAAATTTCCGTTATAATAGATTCATATCATTATTTGAATAATATTCTCAATTATGGACAAAAAAAAGATTCTTATTGTGGATGACGAGGTGGCGCTCAGACGCGCTCTCGTTGATTCTTTGAAAGTGGAAGGCCCCTTTGAATTATTTGAAGCCGGCGACGGAGAAGCGGCGCTTGAACTCATCCGAAAAGAACAGCCCGATCTTGTCCTTCTTGATATCGCCATGCCGAAAATGGACGGTATGGAAGTGGCGCGGAAAGCGCAAGCGGAAAAATTGCTTGAAAAAACAAAAATAATATTTCTCACGAATTCAACGGACATATCGCAGATTGCCACGGCGGTTGAGGTCGGATCTTCCGATTATCTTATCAAGGCCGATTGGGACATAAAAGATATTCTGAGCCGCGTACTGGAAAAACTTAAATAAAAGTTCTCTCTATGAAAAAAAAGACGGTAAAAAAGGCCGCCCCCGCCAAAAGCTTCGGCGTGCCGAGGCCGAAAAAAGCGGCGGTTTCTTGTGCCTGTTCGCCATGCAAGTCCGATTTTGAAAACGCAGTTGCGCTTATTCGTTCGGACCTTTCCATTCTCCGAAAAGAAATGAACGAAAAATTTGAAAAGCACGAAAATATCATTCTCGCCGAGTATCGCCACAGAATTGAAGATCTGGAGGGAAGGGTGAGGAAATTAATGGAGAAATAATAATATAAAAATAGAAAAATAGTAAAATAGAAAGATTACGATGCCATTATAATTTTTCTATTTTCTTATTTTTCCATTTTATTATTTTTTTATGCCAAATCTCTACGTCATTGCCACTCCCATCGGAAATCTTGAAGATATGACGCTTCGGGGCATTCGCGTGCTTGGCGAAGTTGATGCGATTTTGTGCGAAGACACGCGCGTTACGGCGAAACTTCTGCAAAAATACGATATTCAAAAAACTCTTATTTCCTACCATTCCCACAGCAAACTTTCCAAAGTTGAAAAAGTTTTTGAATTGCTTGCGGAAGGAAAAAATCTTGCGCTGGTTTCGGATGCGGGAACCCCGTGCATTTCCGATCCGGGCGTGATGCTCGTTTCAGAAATACGTGAAAGAATGTCAAGGTTTCGCCTTGACATTCACATTGTACCCATACCGGGACCTTCCGCGGTGATTTCCGCGCTTTCGGCAAGCGGTTTGCCGAGTTCCGAATTTCTTTTTCTCGGTTTTCTTCCGCACAAAAAAGGAAGAGAAACGCTTTTTAAAGAGATTGCCGCATCCGAACGAACCGTCGCGTTTTACGAATCTCCGCACCGCATTTTGAAAGCCCTTGAATCTCTCCAAAAATTCGCTCCGAAGAAAAAGATTGTCATCGCGCGCGAGCTCACGAAAATTTACGAAGAATTCGTTTCCGGAACGGCAACCGAACTTCTGGCGCATTTTGAAGCGCATAAGGATACGGTGAGAGGGGAGTTTGTGATTATCGTACGATAGAAAAATAAGAAAATAGAAGAATAGAAAGATTACGACGACGTTATAATCTTTTTATTTTCTTATTTTTCTATTTTGATATATAATACATACATGAAAAAATCAATCGCCACTTTGGCCTTTTTAATCATCGTTGCCGTACAGGACGGATTTCCCGAAAACTGGAGGTATTATTTCATTGTCATTGCCGGCATGCTCATTATCGCGCTCGTGTTGATTCCAAGAAAGGAAAATGCGGTTTTGCAGAAAAAGAAAGAGAGCGCCACATTTATGGAAAACGCCCCGGAGGATAAAGGAAAAGAAGATTCAAAAATGCCCTATGCGTAGACTTTTGCATAAATTGCCGCAAAAAAAACATGTGGTGAGGGGTATTTTTTTTATCGCTTCCCTTGCGTTTTTTTATGCTGGAGTAACCGCCGTTATTCTCGCATTTAACCGTTCCGTCTCCATAAAAACCATTTTGCTGTCGTCAAACGCCACCAGTTCCGCCGTATTTGAGATTCTTCCGGAAGTCCCCGTTTTTCCTCCCGTTGCGCATGTGCAAACGCCGGTTGCGGTCAAGGCCGCGTACATGTCGTCTTGCATCGCGAGCACTCCGTCGGAACGCGATCGGGTAATCAATATAATAAACACGACCGAGATCAATTCCATTGTTATTGATGTTAAAGATGCAACCGGGCGCATGTCGTATAAGGCGGATGATTCCTCACTTTTGAGTGACGGAAAAACCGGCTGTCGCATTTCCGATATGCGCAGACTGATATCTTTGCTTCATCGGGATAATGTGTACGTTATAGGACGGGTTGCCGTTTTTCAAGATCCTTATCGCGCGGAACGGAATCCCGAACTTGCCGTAAAAAGCAAAACCACGGGAGGTTTGTGGGAAGATCGGAAAGGAATGACGTGGGTTGACCCAAATTCAAAAGAGGTTTGGGAATATACGGTTGCCATCGCGAAAGACGCTTATTCTCAAGGGTTTGATGAAATTAATTTTGATTACATACGTTTTCCCTCGGATGGAAATATCCAAGACATGGTTTTTCCTCTTTCGGGAACTTCTTCAAAACCGATTATCATTAAAAGTTTTTTTGAATATCTGAACAGTCAAATGAAAACCGCGGGAATCCCGACTTCCGCCGATGTTTTCGGAATGACGACCACGGTGACCGGCGACCTGAACATCGGACAAGTGCTTGAATCGGCGCTTTTAAATTTTGATTATGTTTCGCCGATGGTGTATCCGTCTCATTACCCGAAAGGTTTTGACGGCTGGGCGAACCCGAATGCGCATCCGTACGATCTTGTTCTCTCCGTCATGAAAGCCGGTTCGGATCGCGCCATTACGGCAGGAGCGACTCCGCTTAAACTTCGCCCGTGGCTTCAAGATTTTTCTTTGGGAAGCCCTGCATACGGGAAGAGGGAAGTTGAGGACCAGATACGGGCGACCTATGATGCCGGACTGACTTCGTGGATGTTGTGGGACCCGTCAAATAAATATGCCGGAGGAGCATTACTGCGAGAATAAAAAGATTACTATAAATAGAAAAATAAAAAAATAGAAAAATTCAAGATGATGTTTCAATAATCTTTCTATTTTCTTATTTTAATATTTTTCTATTCGTTTTTATCTTTCTATTCTTCTATTTTTTCATAACTTTATGAATACAACTGTATTGGGGGTGTTGTTCGGCGTCATCGCCATGTTCGGTTTCGGTTTGAGCAACGGAATATCGCAGAAGCCCTCCCGAACGCTGGGTAGCGTCAAGGTGACTTTTTGGAGAGGGGTTTTTATGGTGGCGATCTTGCTTCCGGTTTTTTTATTGAATTTTAACGGCGCCGTTTTTTCTTTCAAATACGCGCTCATTTCCCTCGGCATCGCCTTTTTGGGATATATCCCGCTCTTGCTTTTTTTTAAAGCGATAAATCGCGGAAAAATCGGAGTGATTTCGCCAATCGCCAATTCTTCCATACTCATCACCGTTTTGTTTTCGGTCTTGTTTTTCGGCGAAAAATTATCGCCCATGCGCATGATTTCAATAGCGATAATATTTCTGGGCATCGTTTTGATTTCCGTTGATTTCAAAGATTTGAAAAATTCTCGTTTGTTCAATAAAGAGAGCGGCATTTTTTTTGCCCTCATTTCAATGTTTCTTTGGGGAGTGGTTTCGGCTTTGTATAAAATCCCCGTTAATGCCATCGGCCCGATAATGACGACATTCATCGTGGAGTCGGGAATATTATTGTGGAGCGGTATCGCGATGTTGTATGAAAAACGATCTTTCCCGCTTCCCGACAGAAAAACGGCGTTTCAAACCGCCTTGGTCGCGTTTTTTGGGGCAATCGCCGGATTGTCATATACTTTCGGACTTGGCGCGTCCAACATAAACTTGGTGGCTTCTTTGACTTCTTGCAGTCCTCTCGTCGCGACGCTCTATGGAAAGTATTTTTATCATGAGGAAATAAAATCAAATCAATGGATCGCGATTTTTGTCATGCTTGGAGGGATTATCCTTCTTTCCTCTTTTAGCTGATACAAGATAACTCGGAAACACTTGACAATAAGAATATAATGAGATACTATTCAATCCGGAGACACTGAAACATCCGACCCACAGGAGACCCGCAAATGTTACCCGAGAATGAAAAAAAATGCTTGAGATTTACCGTTGACACAAAGCGCGAAAATGACCTTTTTGAAACATTTTGCAATTTTAAAGAAGAATTTGAAAAAAAAGGCATTATCTTTCACCGATTGATGCAAGATGAAAACGGGGTATTCGTAACCTTCTTATTTGCCGATGGAAACGACGACCGTCTTGTGGAATTTCTTTGGGATATCGTTTTGTACTTTAAGAACGGATCATATCCGGAAATAGAAAAAGTCGCTTTTGTTCTTGGCAAAAAGGAAATAAAGCTTCATCCAATCTATACCGCCGTATCGTAATACCCATAGCACAAGCCCCATCTCCAACAGAGGATGGGGCTTTTTTTATCATTCTTTGTGGTGTATTCTGGAAGTATGAAAATGCAAGAAAATATTCCGCTCCAAGATTTTACGGCATTTAGAACGGGCGGACGCGCAAGGTATTTTTCGCGCGTTAAAAGTATTGCGGAATTGCGGAAAGCGGTACGGTTCGCGAAAGAAAAAAAACTTCCGTTTTTCGTACTGGGAAGAGGAGCGAATCTTCTTATTCCGGATGCGGGATTTTCCGGACTGGTTATTAAAATGGAAATGAAAGGAATACGGTTTAAAAACACTGCTTTCGTTCGCCGAACGGCGAACAGCGGCGCCGCAAGAAAAAAAAATGATACGGCGGTCGCGATTGCCCGTGCGGGCGAAGACTGGGATTCATTTGTCGCAAAAACGGTATGGCGCAAGTGTGCCGGTTTGGAAAATCTTTCCTTGATTCCGAGCACGGTCGGAGCGGCGGCAATCGGCAATATCGGCGCGTATGGAGCGGAAGCGAAAGATATTATTTTTTCCGTGCAAGCATTGAACACGGAAACGATGAAAATAAAAAAATTTTCAAATAAAGAATGCAATTTCGGATATCGCGAAAGTTTTTTCAAAACAAATGTCGGAAAAAAATATATCGTTACGCAAGTTTCTTTCATTCTGAAAAAAAAAGGAAAAGCGAGAACGGAGTATAAAGACGTGCAAGAATATTTTTCGCAACAAAAAATAATTGCGCCATCGTTAAAAAATGTTCGCGACGCGATTATCGCGATACGAACAAAAAAATTGCCCGACATTTCAAAGGTCGGTACGGCAGGTTCGTTTTTTAAAAATCCGATTGTTTCAAAAAGAAAAGCCGATGCCCTGAAAAAAGAGTACCCCGATTTGCCGATTTTTGCGTTGGAAGAAAAAAGAGCCAAGTTATCGGCCGGATTTTTGTTGGATAAGATATGCGGATTAAAGGGCTATAAAAAAGGAAATATCGGACTATGGAATAAGCAGGCTCTCGTGTTGGTGAATTACGGCGGGGGAACGACGAAAGAGATACTTTTGTTTGCCGGTGACGTGAAAAAGAGCGTAAAAGAAAAAACGGGGATTAAGTTGGAGATGGAAGTTCAGGTCATATAAAAATTTCCAATTTCTAATGAACGACGCACCGAAAATATTTTTTAGAAATAAAAGCGGTTTCTCTCTTTTTATTTCTTGCCCTCGCTCGGAAATGCAAGTTGCGATTTTCTTTTCTCTCGTTCGTTTAGAACTTAGATATTGGCAATTTGAAATTAAAAAATATTTTCGCAAAAATATTTTTTATAAAGTTATCCACTTTTTTTAAAAAAAATATCTTGTGTTAAATTATTTTCTGTACGATAATAAAGATAGATGAAAAAAGTTTTCAAAAAATTATTTTGAAAACAATGGTCGATGTTTTTATAAAAAAATAATTCATAATATTTTTTTCCGAATTTTTCAACAATGAGGAGAAAAAATATTTCAATACAATGGTAGTCAAAAAGAAAAAAGCAGTCAAGAAGGCTGTAAAGAAAGTTGTCAAGAAAGCGAAGAAGGTTGTCAAAAAAGCGAAGAAAAAATAACCTTCAACTTCTTAGCACTGAACAAAACTCTCCGAAAGGGGAGTTTTGTTTTGGAAGAGTGTTTTTCAAAAAATAAGAAAAACTCTGAATTGTTGCCATAAAAAATTTCTAATATCCAATTTCTAATTTCTAATAAAATGTCCAATGTCTAATTTTCAAATTTTAACAGTATAGTTTTATGCAATTTGGATTTTTATTGGAAATAAAAGCGGTTTCTATCGCCGGTTCGGGGTTATACCCCGTACCGAAACGTTTAAAATTTCACATTTTATCTCAAATAATCAAGAGTCCTTTGTCATCTCAAACGTTCCGGACCGGGGTACAACCCCGTTCCGGCGACGGAAATGTAAGTTGCGACTTCCATTTCTCTCGCTCGTTTAGAAATTAGAAATTGGTAATTGGAAATTTTTTTCTCACTTTTTCTCACCTTTTTCTTACCCTGTATTTTGGGTATGTTTTATGCTATTATACCGATACTATAATTATCACAAATATATGCAATTTTTAAAGAAAATCTTCGGAGATGAGAACGCAAAAGCTTTGAAAAAGATTCATCCGATCATTGATGCGATAAATTCTTTGGAGGAAGAAATACAAAAACTGCCGCCGGAAGCGTTTTCCGAAAGAACCGCTTCTTTCCGCAAGCGTTTGGACGAAGGGGAAACGGAAGACGATATTTTGCCGGAAGCGTTCGCGCTCGTTCGCGAAGCCGCCAAGCGGACGCTCGGCGAGCGGCACTACGATGTCCAACTTGTCGGCGGCATCGTTCTTCATCAGGGAAAAATTTCCGAGATGCGTACCGGCGAAGGAAAAACGCTCGTGGCGACCCTGCCGGCGTATTTAAACGCCTTGTCGGGGCAAGGGGTTCACGTGGTAACCGTCAACGATTATCTGGCGCGCCGCGATGCCGTGTGGATGGGACAGGTATTTTCTTATCTCGGAGTTTCCGCCGCGGTCATCAATCACGACACCTCGTATATTTACGATCCGAAACATAAGGAATCCGATGAAAAGCGCGATGAAGTCGGCGGTTTCAAGGTCATTTATGATTTCTTGCGCCCGTGTTCCCG
>JBAYGK010000009.1:0-19063 GCA_041666665.1 Minisyncoccota bacterium | reverse complement strand
GCGTGTATTCCATATCCTCCATCGCGAAAAATGTTTTCTTTCGCGGTTATGTGAGAAGAAGACGTTATTTTTATACCACACGTAAAGCCGAAGATGGTGATGTTTTTTACGACAATCCCAGTCCTTGATGAAAGAGTTATGCCGTTTGTCGGAGAAACGTAGATTGGGGTTGTTGTGGAAAGAATATGCCCCGCGCCATCAAGCGTGATGTTGTCGGAATTTATGATGATAGAATCTTCAATGTCTTGCGTCATGGTGCAAGTTGAACCGTCCCATGTTCCAAAAAGAGCGCAGTCACCGCCGGTTGAGTTGATGGTGTAGGCGAAGGAAATCGCGGGGATAAAGAAAGATACTCCCGCCATTACCGCAAAAAGAATGTTTTTGTGTGTCATAGTGCGGCAATAGTAGCAAAAAAGAACACATCGGAAAACTAGGCAAAAAGAAAAATACGGGGTGAAATTATTTCCCCGCATTTTCGCTTACCTAGGGCAGTCCTAGCGAACGGTATCGCTAGGACTGCCCTAGGTAATATGGCTAATTATCGGTACTTTTTGGAGTGATGACTGGTGTGATTGTGCGCCAATACTGACAAAACAAACTGTCACAAGAAAACAATCGGAAACGATGTCGGAATTTTACGGAGGACTACCCTACGTAGCAAATACGGAGGGTAGTCCTCCGTAAAATAATCATCATTCACTGCGCCCGTCTCATTTTCTCCGTAATTTTGCAGATTTACAGATAGTGAGAATATGCCTGTGCAAAAAAAACAAAAAACTCACTGAATTATTTCAGTGAGTTTTTTTGTTATATCCCCTCGCTTTTCAATTCTTCAAAAAGTTTGTGCGCTTTTCGGGAAAGTTTTTTCGGCAACTTTATGTTGAGCTTGATTAAGAAGTCGCCGCGATGCGTTTTGTCTACGGGGACGCCTTTTCCTTTGACGCGCAATATTTCTCCATGGGAAACGCCTTCCGGTATTTTTACCGAAATTTTTCCGTCTAGCGTTTCTATCGGATATTCGCCGCCGAGGAGCGCATCGGATAATTTTATATCAAGATTCATGAACAAATTTGAGCCGTCTCTTTTCAAAAAAGCATGAGGCAAACAGTGTATCTTCACATACAGGTCTCCCGATACGCCGCCGGGCATCGCTTCGCCTTTGCCGCTCATCCGGATAACTTCGCCGTTTGAAATTCCCGCGGGAATGGAAATTCTGATTTCTTCCTGTCCCTTCATCGCGCCCGCTCCATGGCATTTCCCGCATTTTTCTGACGGAACTTCTCCTTTTCCCAAGCAGACGGAACACTCCCGAACCGTGCTGAAATTTCCAAAGAGAGTCTTTTTCGCCTCGTGAACTTTTCCCTGTCCGTTGCACGTTTCGCATTTTTTCATCTTCGCGCCCGGCTTTCCTCCCGTTCCGTGACATTCACTGCATACCAGCGTTTTGGAAATAAGGACATTTCGCTCCGTTCCAAAAACAGATTCGGCGAACGGAATTTCAAGATCTATGGAAATATCTCTGCCGCGTTTTACGTGCCCGCGTCCGCCGCCGCCGAAAAAGTCGCCGAAAATATCGCCGAGGTCAAATTCCACGCCCTGAAAGCCCTGATTCGCTCCGCCGAAACCTTGAAATCCCGAAAAATCAAAACCGCCGAAACCTTGCTCTCCGCCGCCTTGCCCTCCGGGAAAAGCGGAGCCGTACGTATCGTAAGAGGCGCGCTTGCCGTCGTCGGAAAGAATCTGGTATGCTTCGTTTATTTCTTTGAACTTCGCCTCGTTTCCTCCCTGTTTATCGGGATGATATTGATGTGCAAGTTTGCGAAACGCTTTTTTGATGTCGTCTTTTGTCGCGTTTTTATCAATGCCCAGTATTTTGTAGTAATCGTTTGCCATATGTTTTGATGAGTTATGGACGCATCATACCACAAAACATTCCCGCGGACAATTTGACAGAAACGACATAACCAGATACGATTAATTCGGATTCGCATTCAACTTTTCCGAAGGAGGAAACAAGATGAATCGGCAAAAAAAAGAAAACTTTATGATGATGCTAACCATGTTCGGCTCGGGAATCGTCCTTGCTCTTCTGGTGTATAAATTCGCCGAACCGATAGAATTATTCATAGAATCATTGCTCGCGGTCTTTCATTAAAATGCGGCAAAAAAATTCCCGGCAACACGTCGGGAATTTTATTTACAGCGGGAACCGGATAACATTGCGTTACATACCGTTGCTCGCCGACTCGGGTATCGTCACACCCTCAAAAACTCGTTTCTTTTATCGTCCGCCGGACTGGGGTTGCCACCGCCCGATGGCGGGGCCCCGCTCGCAAGCGGTGGTACCCCCGTCCATGACGTTTGAGATGTCTGCTTAAAGTTTAATGTAAATAAAAACCCTGTTTAAATATTCAAACGTTTTCCTCCCGCTGGAAGACCCTCCTGCGGGAGGGCGAAAGGTACAACCCCGTTCCGGCAATAAAGGTGTGAGATACCCGAGCCAGCGTTGACTTTTAATTTTAAACATGGTAGTATTTTTATCGGATTATACATTGCGAATGTATGAATTTTTTGAAAAAATAACGCAAGGAGGAAATTATGGAAAATCAAAATCTCAATGATGAAAAAAACTATGACAAAATTTCTTCTTTGAAAAACGCCATAGCGTCATTACAGGAAGAAATTGACGAAAAGCTTGAGAAAATAAAATCGCATCTTCCCCTGCGCCCCGGCAGTGATTCATTTGAGATGCCTTCTCCGGAAAAAATTATACGTTTTTTCCGCAGAGAACTTGAACGGGAAATTGAAAAACGAAATGTCGGTCTGCGCATCGGACTGGAAGAAGGGCGCGAAAAGTTTGATCGGGAACTTTTCCGGTTGCATCAAACGCTGAAAATCGGCACGTGGAGCTATATTAAAAAAATCGGATTTTGGGTGATAGCGACATCGCCGATCATTTATTCGGGAATAATTTTCATCCTTCTTCTTGATGTCTGCATGACTCTTTGCCAGTACGCCTGTTTTTGGGCATTCAATATTCCGGTACTTCCAAGAACGGGATATTTCGTTTTTGAGAGAATGTATCTTTCTTTCTTAAACGCGATACAAAAGGTCAATTGCGGCTATTGTTCCTACGGCAACGGTCTCATGGCATATGATTCCGCAATACTCGCCCGAATGGAATACTTGTGGAATCCGGAAAAACAAGAAAAAATCGGATCATGGGCGCTTATTAAAAAGGCCGGCATATGGAAAATCGCCGCGTCGTTGGCGCTGTACGCCGGAGTATTCGCAGTTGTGTTGCTTGATCTTTTTGTAACCGTGTACCAGCACACTTGTTTTCGGGTGTATAAAATTTCAATCGTTGCACGAAACAGATATTTCACGTTTGACGCATCGCATTTTGCCGAACTCAATCTCGCGCAAAGAATCAATTACGCTCTCGGTTCTTATTGTACCGGCGTGATTGCCCGCACGCGGGAAGTGTTTTCCCTCACGGAAAAATACTGGTGCCCCATCAAGCACGCGAAAAAAGTTCTTGGCTATCACGATAAGTATGATGAATTCGCGGAATTTGGAAATCCCGAAGAATTCTATAAAAAATACATGGAAGCGCGCAGAATTGAAAAGAATGTTTCTCAATAAATAATCATGTCGGGGGCTCGCGATGTTAACGTCGCGAGCCCCTTTTTGTTTTCCGAAAAGAAGGTATAATGAAAGAGAAGATTTAATAACTAACCATTTGTAAATTGTATGAAAGGATACGTCACCAATTTGGAAAAAAGCACGCTTGAGAATGAAGACTATCGCCGCGTTTTGTACACGGCGAAAAATTGCCAGCTCGTCCTTATGAGTTTAAAGCCGGGAAAAGATATCGGAATGGAAGTCCACGAACTGGATCAGTTTCTCCGATTTGAGAAAGGCGAAGGAAAAGTGATTCTTGATGGAGTGGAGCACCTCGTTTCCGACGGTTTCGCCGTCGTGGTCCCCGCGAAGACAAACCACAATGTCATCAATACTTCTCTCACGGAAGATTTGAAACTGTATACGGTATATGCCCCTCCCGAGCACAAAGATCAGGTTGTCCGCCGCACAAAAGAGGAAGCGGAAACGATTGAAGAACATTTTGACGGAATTACGACGGAATAAATAAGTTATAAAGTTCATCAAGTACGACGAACAAAATAATCCAATAGAAAAAAGCGCTCTGATTTTTTATCGGAGCGCTTTTATATATTCTCTTCAGGGACGGGGAAAGATCGGTTTTTTAATTGAATCCACCATTTCTTTTCCGCCGCAAGGCTTCCTCAAACGAAACCAAACGATATCTCCTTTTTTAATGTCATTTCTGTCGGAGAGAAAAGCAACTTCATCGGGAGAAAAAACAAATTTCAAATCTTCATCGGTTTTTTTTCTGTTCTCTTCGGTCCGCTCCTCCGCCAGCATTCCCCGTTCATCATCCAAAAATACTATTTTGCCTAAAAACATATCCACCTCCCGCTTTATCACACCACAAACCCGATGTTGATTATACTCTTTTATTTTCGTTTTGTCAATTGGAAGTCCCGTCGTAAAAGACCGAGAAAAAACAAGTTTCAATGTCTCCAAAAATATGATATTATGGGCTGACATTAGCGCGTCATCGCGCAAGACCGGCAAACGGAAAAATTAATAAAATTAAATTGTTAAACGATGTATGGATCGCTTTTTACGACAAGAAATACGGGTCCCGTGCGACAGTTCTTTACTTGCGGGTGTTTTGGTTGTTCCCGAAAAATCCGCGCGCTTGGTCATCTTTGCTCACGGCGGCAAAAGCGGAAGATTGAGTCCGCGCAATCAATATATCGCCAAAGAACTCAACAAAAATAATTGCGCAACGCTTCTTGTGGATCTTCTTACCGTGATGGAAGATGAAACGGAAGAAAACCAATTCAATATCGCGCTTCTTACCAAACGTCTCCTTCTTATCATCAAACAGATCCAGACAATGGAAGAAACGAAACGCCTGTCAATCGGGATTTTCGGAACGAACACGGGAGCGGCGGCCGCGCTTGACGCCGCTTCTCTCTCGGGAATGAATGTTCGCGCCGTTGTTTCGGGAAGCGGGCGCTCCGACTTGGCACGGGAAGACCTTTCTTCTATCCCCGCTTCGGCGCTGTTTATCGTCGGAGGCAGGGACGAAGAAACGATGGCATTAAACAGAGCAACAATTCCCCTCATGACAAAAGCGGAATCCGCCACCTTGAAGGTCATTCCCGGCGCAACGAATTTATTTGATGAAAAGGATGCTCTGGAAGCGACGGCAAAAGAAGCGACGCGATGGTTTCAGCTTTATTTATAAAGAAAAATAACGTATCGCCAAATGAGCGCCAAAAAGCGGCGGTACATTCCTTCCATTGACTGCCGCGTGAAAATGCGGTAGTTTTACAGTAGACGACTTTCTTTTGAACATTGACATAATTCGCACCAATTTTTCCGCCCCACCAAACAAGGAGAGGTTACAATGAAACAAAAACAAAAAAAAGTATTTGTTCTGGATACCAATGTATATATACATGATCCGAACGCGCTTTTTAATTTCACGGACCATGATATTTATGTTCCCATGGGCGTCATGCGTGAGTTGGATAAACTGAAAAACCAAAAAGTTAACGTCAGACCGGAAAGCGCCAAAAATGCCCGCATCATAGCTCGCTACTTTGATGAACTTATCCGCGGAGCCAATCCGGAAGATGTAAAAAATGGATTTCCTCTTTCCGATATCCACAGCCACTACGGCAAAGAAGGGCCGATAGAAAAAACCGGCAAAATTTTCTTTGAAATAGGGGCCGCGAGTGCGCTCACCACGACGAACTATATGGACGGAGCCATTATCAATTTCGCGAGCGAACTTCAAAAAACGTTCGCGGAAAAAGCCGAGGTTATTTTCGTTACTCAGGATATAAACGCGCGCATTACCGCGCTTATGTGCGGAATACAAACGCAGGAATATATAAGCGGCAAAGCGCTGGATGATATTGATCTCTTGTATAGCGGCATGTTCGAACTTCCGACTGATTTTTGGAACACGACGAAAGTGACCACTTCAAGCGAAGAAAATGGATTTGTGTACCGCCGAGTACTTACTCCTCTTGCAAAACGATGGTTTCCAAATCAATTTTTGTATCTCCTAAACGAGGTCGGAATTATTGAAGAGTACATCGTTCAAAATATTGTCGGGAATAATGCCACTATACGAACCATTGTTGACTACAGAAAAGACAAGGGCGGAATTTGGGGCATGCACCCGCTCAACAAAGAGCAAAACTTCGCGCTCAATGTTCTTATGGATCCAAATATTGATTTTGTTTCTCTTGCCGGAATGGCTGGTTCAGGAAAAACTCTTCTTGCTCTGGCGGCGGCGCTGGAACAAGTTGTGGAAATGCCAAAACTTTACAGCGAGATTCTCGTTACAAAAGAATCAATGCCAATGGGTGAGGACATAGGTTTTCTTCCGGGAAATGAAGAACAAAAAATGGCACCGTGGATGATGGCATTTACCGACAACTTGGAATTTTTGTCGTCTGGAAAAGGAAGTATGTCCAAAAATGACCTTATGCGATATATCAAAATGAGGTCTCTCGGGTTATGGAAAGGCAGAACGCTACACAAAAAGTTTCTCATTATTGATGAAACTCAAGACCTAACCCAAAAACAGATGCAAGGACTTATTCCTCGCGCCGGAATTGGAACAAAAGTTGTCTGTTTGGGGAACGTCAAACAAATTACCACTCCGTATCTTACCGGTGAAGCATCAGGACTAACCCACGCAGTAGAAGTCTTCAAATCATGGGAACGAAGTGCTCATATAACGCTCGCTAAAGGCGAAAGAAGTCCTCTTGCGGAATTCGCGGCAAATAACTTATAGTTCTTTTTTAAAGAGTATCGCCCCATGCCGGTCATGGGGCGATTTTTTTGCTTTGCGATCGTCCTACACAAGTGCCCCTTCCCGCGTGCTCTTGACTTTTATTAATTTTAGTGTAGTATTAATTGTGAACAATTTGCACTTTTTATTTACCAGAGAGGATACCGCTATGGACGCAAACACAACCCGCACAGATATGCTTCGCGCCATGATCGCGCTTGCAAAAACACTCCGAGAAAGCAATGATCAACAATTGCGGCTTGCTTCGGCCTCGCTTTTTGTGATAGCCGCGGCGTTGGAGAAAGAACAAACCGCCGAACTGTCGGATACGCTTATTGAATACCTGACGAAACAGCCGGCAATATTCCTGAGAGCAACCATGCTCGCGGAAAACGCCGGTGGCACGCTCGGAAACTTCGGGAAAAAACTTCTCAACTGAACGCGCAACAAAATCGCCCCGATGCAATTCGGGGCGATTTCATCGTTTAAACGGACTTGTCTTTTTTTAATTGCGCAATTTCTTCTTTCAGTTCTATCATTTTCAATTCTCTCCCGATCATAATATCATTCAATTTTGAAAGTTCGTCTATTCTGGCTTTGAGATCTTCCGTTTTTTCCGCGATTCCCTTTTCAAGATCTTTCGTGTAGTTAGCCATTTTAACTTCAATGGCCCTTTGCAAAGTAATATCTTCAATAGCCAGCAATATTTGCTTGGTGTCATCCAGCTGTCTGGCGTTCAATAGCATTATGCGAAGTCCGATTTTTGGAAATTCGTGAGAAACTTCAAAATCATTGAAAACCTTCTTGCTCGGTAAAATATTTTCCAGCAACTCTCTGAGTTCGGGAATGTTCCATTGTCCGTCTCCCAAATCGTAAATAAGCTTATCCGCCGTTTCCTTATCGGAAACTTGAAAATCCTTATAAAAAGACCGGTTTGCTCCGATAACCCTCAACTCCGGATTAAGAATCAAAAAAGGTTCCCTTGCCGTGTCTGAAAAGGTTTTGATGTAGTGCGCGGCGACACTGATATCATCGTCCTTTTTTTTCGTATCGTTGTCCATAAAAAATCATTATTAATGCTAAAATGACTAAAGATACTTGGATTATACTATTATTTTTTAAAAATAAAAGAGTGCTCGGGTGTTGATATCTTTTTCCGCATTTTTGCGTATTTTGGCGTTTTATTTTTTCGCGACGTTCTCCACAACCGGCACTGTGTTATTTGACATAATTGTACGGTATTATAGAGATGACGGTACCGAAACTTTTTTTATCATGAAAATACGAACACAACTCGCCATTACCTATCTCCTCATCGCGCTTGCGCCCCTTTTGTTCATGTCTTGGGTGTTTTATACGCATGCGCGCGATGCGTTGATAACGCAAAGGCTCTCCATGCTTGAATCGGTTACCGATCTGAAAATCAAAGCCATAGATGACTATTTCTTGAATTTCTCCAAAGAAATAACGATTGCGAAAGATTTGTATTCCACAAGAGAATATTTTCCCGTTATTTTGCGCCTTGCGGAAAAACGGGACGATCCGAAATATCAACAAGCGCGCAAAATACTTGATGAGCAAGTGGAAGAATTGCTTCTGGCGCGGACCGAAATAAAAAGTTTCTTTTTCGTAAATCCGGACGGGGTAATCGCTTATTCCTCGGAAGCGTCCGCGGAAAAACAAGCGGTGTCCGCCATATTTCCCGCGGCCGGAGCGACGGCTTTTCAAAAAGGCAAAAATGAAGTTTTTTTCTCGGATGTTTTTTATGATTCAAAAGAAAAGCATGTTGATTTCATAGAGAGTGCGCCGGTGTTTGATCTTTCCGGAAATTTTTCAGGAGTTATGCTTTTTGAAATAAGCACGGAGAAGTTATTCACTCTCGTACAATCCATAAGCGGCATGGGGAATACGGGAGAAACGCTTGTCGTGCGGAGGATTGACGGCGGTGAACCACTCGGCAACAATCCGCATTTGTACGACCGTAACGGCGATTCCCTTTTGTTTTTAAATCCGCTCCGGTTTGATTCGGGTGCGGCGTTCAAGCGTACAATTCGCATGGGCGATGGCGTGGGACTGCCGGCGCAAAAAGCGGTGCAAGAAAAAGAAGGCTCCGGCATAAGCACGGACTATCGCGGGAAGAAAGTTCTGTCGGTCTGGAAATATTTGCCGACGTACCATTGGGGACTCGTAACCAAAATAGATATGGATGAGATATTGGCTCTCGCGCACGCGCTCGCCGGCACAGTCGCTTTTTTCAGCGTGGCGGCCATCATGGCAATTCTCTTCCTCTCCGGCATATTCGCGAACGCCATTTCATCGCCGATCCGCACACTGCAAAAAGCCACGGAAAAAATAAAACGCGGAAATTTGGATGTAAAAATCAACTTGAAAAGGTCGGATGAAATCGGCGATCTCTCGCGCTCATTTGGCGAAATGCTCGGCGCAATTAAACAAACGCGGAGCGAAATAGAAAAAAAAGTTGAACAGCAAACCGCGGAATTGTCCCAAAAAAATAAAAATCTGGATGACCAGAAGAACGCCATTTTGAATGTTTTGCAGGATGTTGAAAAAGAAAAAGACAAATCGGAGTTGCTGGCGAACGATCTTGCCAAATTCAAACTTGCGGTGGAGAATGCGGCGGAAATGGTTGTTATAAGCGATAGCGAAGGCACCGTATTGTACGGAAACAAAGCGGTAAAAACGATCACCGGATATGCGCCAGAAGAAGCGACCGGAAAAAAGGCGGGAAAACTGTGGAGTACGCCCATGCCGAAAGAATATTACGCGGAAATGTGGCGCACGATAAAAACGGAAAAAAAGATTTTTCACGGACAACTGCAAAATCGCCGAAAGAACGGAGAAATGTATGAAGCCGATATTTTAATATCTCCGGTATTGGACGCCAAAGACAATATTCTTTTCTTTGTGGGCATTGAACGCGATATTACCAAGGAAAAAGAAATAGACCGCGCCAAAAGCGAATTCGTTTCCCTCGCATCCCACCAGCTCCGCACACCGCTTTCCTCCATAAACTGGTACGCGGAAATGCTTCTTGACGGAGAGGTTGGAGAGGTCAACGACAGACAAAAAAATTATCTCAAAGAAATATACGCCGGCAGTCAGCGCATGGTGATTCTTGTAAATTCGTTTTTGAACGTTTCGCGAATTGAGCTCGGAACATTCATGGTGGAACCTTCGCCGACGGACGTCGTGTCGGTTGTAAAAGAAGTCTTGGGTGAAATGAAATCCGAGATCGTGAAAAAACAAATCGGCATGAAAGAAATTTACGGGAAAAATATTTCTCAATTTCAGGCGGACAAAAAAATATTGCGCATGATATTTCAAAATCTTCTGTCAAACGCCGTAAAATATACCCGTGATTCGGGAGAAGTGGAACTTGCCGTGAAGATGTTGCCGTCGGGCGAAAAATTTGACGGAAAAAAACTCACGGAGGACAGTTTGACCGTTACCGTGAAGGATTCCGGAATGGGGATTCCGGAATCGCAACAGGACAAAATTTTCACAAAACTTTTCCGCGCGGATAATGCCGCTATTTCAGGAGTGGAAGGTACCGGTCTCGGACTGTATATCGTAAAATCCGTCGTTGAAAAATCCGGCGGACAAATATGGTTTGCCTCCGAAGAAAACAAAGGAACGATTTTTTATGTGGTATTCCCGATGACCGGAATGAAAAAAAAGGAAGGCGCAAAAAAATTGGCGTAAGAAAAAAACCGGCAAAGGCCGGTTTTTTTCTTATTTTTTAATTATTCCGCGTTCAACAACTCTTTGATTTTTCTTACGATATCAACCAGTTTCCAATCCGCCTTTACCAGATAATATTCAAGCCCGAGTTTTGCGAGCTGTCCGGTCGTCTTTTCATCGTCAAAAGTTATATTGGTAAGTATAACCACGGGTACGCTCGCCCCCCATTCGCTTTCCGCGCGGAGTTTTTGAAGCATGGTGATACCGTCCATTTTCGGCATGATTACATCAAGCAAAATCAAATCGGGATGCGATTTGGCCGCCATCGCCAATCCCTCTTCGCCATTCGCCGCCAATATCACATCAAAGCCCTCCCGAACGAATTTCTCAGACATCGCCTTTCGCGCCGACGGTTCGTCCTCAACGATAAGAATATTTTTTTTCATGGTTTTTTATAATTGCTTTTTATAAATCATACTACTATTATTAAACGCCCGCAAAGATCAAATATTTTTATTTTGCGATAAGTTCCGTCGTTCCCTCTTTTTTGCTCATTCCCTTAAGTGGTATGGTGACAAAAAAAGATGTTCCGACGGATTCTTTTTTTCCGTCCAGAGCGACCCTTTCGGTTGTCGGTGAAGTAAAGCTGATCGTGCCGTTCCATCTCTCCACAATGGATTTGGAGATATATAAACCGATTCCCGTGCCGTCCGTGTCCGTTTCTTTGGCGTTGTCCGCGCGGAAAAGTTTTGAAAACATCTTCGGCTGAGCCGATTTCGGAATTCCTATGCCGTTATCGGTCACTTCAATGACCATATTTTTCGCGTTTTTTGTGACGGAAACGATAATATTTCCGCCCGACAGAGTATAACTCAAGGCATTGGAAACCAAATTATCCATAACGATGCCGAGCAATTTCCGATCCACGGCGATAAGAGGCAGATCTTTCTCCATTTTTACTTTCATTAATATGTTCTTTTTTTCCAGAAGAGGACGAAAAGAAGAGAGATTCGCATCAATGAATTTTTTCATGTCGGTAACGGCGGGTTCAATAATAAATGTGCCCATCTCAATTCGGGAAATATTCAAGAGCATTAAAACCATGCTTCCCATTCTTTGGTTTGATCGGCTGATTTCCTCCAAATATTCCTTCTGTTTTTCATTCAATTCTCCAACCTCTCCGGATAAAAGCATTTCCATGAACCACGCGACAATGGAAATGGGGGTGCGCAGTTGATGAGATGCGAGCGAGACGAATTCGCTTTTGGCGCGGTCTATTTCACGTTCGCGGCTGGCATCGCTGAATATCACCACGCTTCCTTGCACCTTTCCATTCGCATCCAAAAGCGGAGAAATGCAGTCGGCAACGGGTATCATCGCTCCACTTTTCACCTTGAGCACCGCCTGCGAACCCAACTTTTTGATTTTTCCCGTTTTGAGCGTTTCTCTGATAAGCGCATTTGGCATCAGATCGTTCTCTTCGGAATAAAAATTCAAAGTGTCGCAGCATTTTTTCCCGACTACTTCGGATGCGTTCCAACCCGAGATTTTCTCGGCGGCAGGATTGAAGAAAACGACCACTTCATTGCTGTCTATGACCATAACGCCGTCGCCGATGCTTTTGATTATGGTTTCAATTCTATTGTTTGATTCCGCCAATTTTTCTTTTTCCATTGAAAAATCTTCCGCGAGAGAAGTCATCGCCTTGCGCACATGTTCCAAATGAATATTCTTGCTTTTTAAATATTCAATTATTTTGTCCATGATTGACAAAAGGTAATTGAATTCATTGGTACCCGCGGGGGGCTTATCAAGCGGCAGTTTTTCAACGATGGGAACGATCTCCGAGAGTTTCGTTTTTGTCGTTTCCATAAATTTCCGCAACCCCTCCTCTTCTTCCTTCTGCACGGAAATGTCCCGCACGATCGCTTGAATGGCCACTTTTTCGCTCGTGGCGCTTATTCGCACAAGAAATACCGTTGCAAAAAATTCTTCCCCCGTGCATTTTTTATGCGTCCACTCAAAAAAGTTGCTTCCCTCCTTCACCGCCTTTTCTATCATTTCTTTCGCCTTGACACTGGATAATTTTCCGTCCGGCTGATATTCGGGCGAAAGATCCCACGGACCCAAAGAAGTAAATTTTTCTTCTTTCTTAATATTGAACATTCTGAGCGTCGCGGGATTTCCGGTAATGAATTTCCAATCGGGCGAAGAAAGAAGCATGATGGCATCGTTGGAATTCTCGTAAAGAAATTTGAATTTTTTGTCAATTTCCCAAAGCCTGCTTTCCAAACTTTGAACCCACGAATCGTCTTCAACCATCGTCAACAAAAAAACATGCTCTTTATCGGGAATGGGCGTAACATTCAATTTGACGGAAACTTCCGTGCCTCCTTTTCTTTTCAGCTTCGCCGAATAATGATTCGCATGTCCTTCTTTTTTCACTATTTCCAACATTGTCTTTCTTTCCTCTTCCGATGCGTATACGTCTTTCGTCTTGAGACGCATCATTTCTTCCGCCGTATATCCGAGAACTTTCGTTATCGCCGAATTGGAAAAAAGAATTTTTCCGTCCATGGTGGTCAGAGTGACGGGAAACGGAAAATTCGCAAAATAAACGGATAAAATTTTCAAATTTTTATCCGCCGCCGATATTTCTTCTCGTGAAAGATTTTTTTTGAAGGGCAACCTCATGATTTGATTATTTCGCAATAAAAATTTGCGCTTGTTACCGAGTTTCTCTTTTCAGCGTTTCCACCTCTTTTTTCAATTCAATAATCCTCATTTCGCGTCCGATCATCAGCGTATTTATTTTTTCAAGTTCATCATTTCTTTCGTTGAGTTTCTTTTCCATCTGTTTTCGCTTTGTTATGTTGTGCATAACCCCCTGTAGTCCCTCCGGTTTTCCGTTTTTCATGACGACCGACGCGTTGACTTCCATATCAACAAATGTTCCGTCCCCGCGAATCATTTTCAATTCCACGCCTTCCAAGTGCCCCTTTTGAAGCACCGTGTCAAAAAGTTCCGCAACTTTCTTTTTTTCGGGTTCCTTGATGAAAACGTCTATTTGCTTGCCGAGAGCTTCGGAGTCTTTGCGTAAAAATGTTTTTTCCGCGGAAGGAGAAATATATGTGAGATTTCCGGCAATATCCGTCAAAAAAATCGTGTCGAAACTCCGCTCCGCTATTTCGCGGAACATTTTATCGTCGCATGTTCGCTCCGCCCGGGTTTGCTTATACATTATCCACACGCTGATGCACAAAATGATGACGATTATCAAATGAAAAAATTCGTTACATACGATGAAATTATAGATTGGCATACTTTGAAGACGCGATGCGCCATATCTGTAAATTATAGACTTATTTTTTTTAAAGAGGAATAGAGGATGGCTGTGTACAACTCAGCGGGCGAATAACGACTTATTTTGACATGTCTTTATGCATGGACTGTCCCGATAAACACGAACCCGATTGCGCCGGAACGGCGTTTTTAAAAAACAGTTCCGACCCGCGAACGAGTTTCGTGAAATTATCATTGGACTCCATCGCCACTTATTGTGTATAATAAGCCATATCATCGTTTCGGTGATGTTATTGGAATACCGGCAAAAATGCCCGGGCGCCGCGAGAAATAAATCGCGTTCGCATAATAATTTTTTACTTATGGAAAATAAAACCGTACTCGTCGTTGAGATAGTGGAAGACGATGCTTCGCTTGAAAGCGTTCTTGCCGACAAATTGCATAATGAGGGTTTTTCCGTGCTGGAAGCAAAGAACGGAAAAGAAGGTCTGGAAATGGCGCTTCAAAAACACCCCAATCTTATTCTCCTTGATATGAAAATGCCGATCATGAGCGGTGTTGAAATGCTCAAAACCCTTCGTTCCGACGAATGGGGCAAAAAAGTTCCCGTTATCGTACTTTCAAACCTAAGCGACAACGAAACCATCGCCGAGGCGATAGACAGAAACACTTTTGAATATTTCACCAAGGCGGACATCAAATTGAAAGAAGTGATTGAAAAAATAAAGGAGAAACTTGAAATTCAGAAGCTTTCGGAATAACAAAATTGCTCCGTTCCCTCTTTTTTTTATCGCCGTTATGCCTTATAAAAACCCCCGTTCCGATTTTTTCGGAACGGGGGTTGCTTCGTGTCCGTGTCGGGCGCGAAATTATGATGACTTCCCTTTTTTACATTTAGACGTTTTTCAGCACATGACTGGACTTCGCCACTTCATCAAGACGGCGGATGAGGTATTTCATGCCTTCTTTTGGAGTTCCGCCTTTTCTGATGAGCGGACAGTACACGGAAACCGGCACGCCGAGCTTGCAGAGAACGCGGCGGATTGATTCGCCCATGCCGGTCAAAACCTCAAACTCAAGGTTTGAAAAATCGCCGTTTGCATGATTGATGGCGAAAGCAAGATGCTTCGCATTATGAGTCGCCGGAGAAACATGGATATGCTCGCGGTTTCGCAGAAAAAGAGCGACCACAATATTAAACATATCGTCTGTTTGCATCTGTGTTTCAAAAAGCGGATATTCTTCGCGAAGTTTCTCCGCCATCTCGTGTTCCGCTCCCCAGTACGCTCCCTTTACCACGCGCACCCGTATCGGATGACCGCGCTTCTTTGCGGCATCAAGAATATTTTTTGCGGACGAATAAGCGTCGTTACGATACGTTTGAAGCGCAATACCGGCTTCATTCGGCATATCGCGGAAACGTTCGTCAAGAACGGTTTCCAAAAACGCTTCTTCGGTAAGCTTGCACCATTTGAAATATTCTTCCGCGTCTACCGTGATTGCCGTACCGTTTTCTTTCGCAACGGTGAAAAGTTCCGCCAGTTTTTCTTTAAGCAATTCTTTGTTTTGCTCATATGTATTTTTTTCAAATGCGGAAGCGGCGATGAGCGACGACGGTTTAACCGCCATTTTTCCGCCGAACTGACGAATGACATACTTGTAACTTTCCATGTAGGTATTTGCATCCGCTTCGGTATGCGCTTCTTCGCCGACGATATCAAGAATTATTTTTGAACCGTCTTTTTCAAATTTCTTCTTCGCGCCGATAAACGCTTTTTCATTCACGATCTCAAAGTAAGGGATGAGAATGATGTTGACGACAAAACGAAGTATCGCGTTCACGAGCATGTCGGGAACAATCTTTTCCGCGAGATAAAAAACGGCCCGCAGATACCATTCCAATTTATTACCGAGTTTTCGGAGAGATTCGTAGAGATAAGCGGACGGATTCGGCACATCATCAATGACGGTTATGAGATCCATAAAAGCCGGCTGAATTTCGGGAAACATATTGCTTATCCGAAGTATGAGAGCTGTCGGAGCCCATGGTCGCGCTTTCATAATGGCACGTTGCAATTCTTGTGTAATGCACATTCGCATCGTTTTTTCCTCCTGTTGGAAAATGTCAAAAAACCGACGATGCTTAAAAACTATACTATATTTTGCCCCATGTCAAAGGCATTTTGACATCTATTTTTACAAGGACTCCCCTTGTAAATTTCTCAATAAAAAAAACTCCATCATATGTGGAGTTTTACTTGCCTCTATTGCTATCCTTGATCTTCCTGCTGTTTGAGCATGCCTCAGCATCGCACAGGCGCCTATCCTTCCCGGATACTTTCCGGAGAATTGCGGCATTTATCCGCCGCGGATACGTTGTATTTCTTGACAACGAACATCGCATAGTTAGTATACACCCATTCATAAAATTTGTCAAGTTTTTTGCGGCACGGGGGTTAAAAAATTGAATAAGGCTCCTAAATATAGTAAAATAAAGGCATAATAATTTCTTATCAATAATCTCATTTTCATGGTATCTATTTTGGCGTTTAAGTTCGTTTTGGCCCTTCTCTTCGGCGCGGCGGTCGGATTGGAACGCGAAAGCAGTCAACCACAGGAAGGTTCCGCCGGCGGAATGCGCACCTACGCGCTCATCGCTCTTCTCGGTTCCATTTGCGGTATTTTTTTCATGAATGATTTGCAGACGCTCGGAACGGCGCTCGCGGTCGTTTTCTTTTCCATTGTGGTGGTATATTACGGCGTCGGTTCCTACACGACCAAAGATTTCGGGATGACGACGGAAGTTTCAATTATTTTCACTTTTCTTATCGGCGCGTTGCCCATGCTTGATGTTATTCCCCTCCAGCTTGTTGTGGCCCTTTTTGTATTTCTGATACTCATTCTTTCCATGAAAGCCAAAACGAAAGTGCTCGCGGCCGGAGTGACGAATAAAGAAATTGAATCTTTCACCACGTACGCAATCATCTCTTTGGTGATCCTGCCGTTTTTGCCGAATGTCGGGTACACCCTTGACAATATTCCCATTCTTACTCAAATTTTCAAAAACGTAGGTCTTAATCTCGGGCAGTTTGAAACAATTGAACTTATCAACCCGCAGAAACTCTGGATCGTGGTTGTTTTGATTACCGGCATTGACGTTTTCGGATACGTTTTGGGACGAATCGTGGGCAATAAAAAAAGTTTTACGCTGGCAAGTTTTCTCGGCGGTTTTGTTTCGTCCACTTCCGTGACCCAATCGCTTGCGCTCAGAAGTCAGCATTCTCATGTGATAAATTATCTGATCGGCGCCGCTCTTCTTTCCAATATGGCAAGTTTTATGCAGGTATTCCTTCTCGCCGGTCCCTTAAACGGCAAATGGCTTATTTCTTTATTTCCAAGTCTGATTATCATGATTGCCACCGCGGGACTTCTGTCAATTTATTTCTTGAGGAAAGAAGAACGACCCGAACCGCACAATGAAGAACAGGGCGTCAAAAACTTCAAGATTTTTTCTTTGGAATCGGCATTTCGTTTTGCCATTCTCATCACCGTTGTAAAATTGCTGACGAAAATTTGTTTGATACTTTTTGGAAAATCAGGATTTATTATAAGTTCCATTATCGCTTCTTTTGTCGGAATGGATCCCATCGTCATCAATCTCGCGGAAATGGCGGGAACGACCATCACCATGCAATTTGCGGCTTTGACATTCCTATTGGTTAATACCACCAATCTCGTCAGCAAAATGCTGTATGTTTACCTGCAAGGCACGGGGAAATTCGCGTGGAGAATCACGCTCTCCTTCCTTGCCGTTGCCATTCTCAGTTTTGCCGGTTTGTTGTTTGTGTAAACAGACGGGACACAGTTTCATACTGAAACTCAACAAATATTGTTGTACCTTTTTGTTTGGTTTGACTTTCTTCTTACATAATGGTATACTATAGCCAGAATAAACAATCAACGGAAATATTTTTCCATGGAGGTACAACATGTACTATGCGGGCAAAGAAAACCAACGAGCGATCATCATGACGCTCTTTCAAAAAACAGGCGGATGGAAAAGATACCAGATAAAAGCGATGAAAATTGCGCTCGGCGCTGAAAAAATATTTTTTAATATTATGTATCCCGAAGACGTTGTTGTTCTCGGCAGGGTTGAGAAAAGCAAAATCGCGGATATCGCCAACGAAACAAAATTCACATCGCATCCCATTATCGGGAACGATAACCCTCGTCTTCATCACGTTCGCCCGTTTTAAATGAGAAACACATACACGAACCCCCGCGGCATTATATGCCACGGGGGTTTAAAAAATTCGCTAATTTCGTTTCACTAAAAAAACGTAGCGTATAAATTGCGCGAATATCCAAAGAATGATAAACGAGATTCCGTATTTTACGATGCGATAAAGCATATGATACGCGATATTTCCTTTCTTCAGAATTTCTATTTTTTCCACATATACTATTTCGCACGCTCCGGCGCCCGAATCGTTTCGCGTCGTGCTGGTTGTCCATTTTGCCTTTGTCGGTTCGTATTTCTTGACCTTTCCGAGCGAATAAGCTTCCACGTTTACCAGCTTTCCCGTGATGCGAATCTGGTCGCCCGGCGAGATTTCGGCATTTATCTTTTTTATTTCTTCGTTCCTGATGATCAAATGGTTATTGGAAAATTGGTCGTTATTTATGGGCTGACCCCCCCAATATGAAAAAAGACAAAAACGAAAATCCTGATCTATTGTGAGCGTTTTATTTTTATATGCCCCGCTCTTTAAATTCTCCCCCCACAGCATGCAAATATCGGTGGTGAAAGTTTCATCCGTGCGGCTCAAACTGTACCAATTGTCATAGTCCAGCCGATGGACCGCCAAACCCGATATTCGGTAATCGTACAAAGGAGTGAGTTTGTAAGAAAAACCGTCTTTTTGAAATTCAATCGGCGTCGCGGACGCAACGGACGTTTGAACGGGATCGCGGAAAATTTCCGGATTCGCCTCATCCGGAATTATATTTTTATAATTGTCTTTTCCCAAAAAACCGACAACCAAAAATAAGAGAAACAGAAAAAACAATCGCGAGCGATATTTTTCCAATTTTAGAATCGCATTCATTATATGATATGTTACTTGGCGGTTTCGCCGCCAAGTATAAATT
>JBAYGK010000008.1:0-19274 GCA_041666665.1 Minisyncoccota bacterium | reverse complement strand
AATTCTTGGCCAGGAGAAATCATTTCACTCCGCAGTTTGGCAATTCAGCCGGACAGGGACGGTACGATGAACGAATGGTACGTGAGGATTGGAGAGCGCGTGCGAGAGGGACAAGTTCTCGGCACGCTTTCGCGCCCTCCGCAGATGCCCGATGCCATTATGTCGCTTGCGGAAAAAAATGAGGAATTATCCATGGCACGTACGAATATCATTGCACTTCGGGCTTATACCGAAAAACGCCTAGCGCAACTCACGAAACTTCGCGAAGACACGGAAAATTCAAATAAGCAAAAGATACAATTGCTCGGCGGGGACGGCTCAAATGAAATAAATGCGCCGCTTTCATCCATTGCGTCTGAAAAGAAAATGGCGCAAACCATGTTGCGCGGCTCCGTTGCAAAGACATTTCCGATGATCACAATGCAAACCATCATTCCTTCTCAAAAAGCAATGTACACGGTACAACTGCGCCCGGGCATCGGTGCCACACACTCAGGACTTCGGGACGGGGGTTCGTATCAGAATGCGCTTTCGGCGGTTTTGTCGGAACTCAATAATGCCGATATCGTTCCGGAAAAATCAGGATTGCAATTTTTTGACGTCGCAACAAAACTCATCAATACCTCAATGCCGGACGGCGACATGTTCACATCCGCCGAATTGGAGTTGTTGAAAGACATGGTTCAAAAAGACCAATCGGAGTTCATCGCCATTCTCGGTGAAATTAAAAAAATGGAACTTGAAAACGCCGATATCAAAAGGATGTCTATAGATATGCTGGCTGAGATTGATATGGAAATCGCCGATTTGCAAAAAATGCTGGCGATGTCGGAGGGCGAACTTATTGCAAAAGAAAAAGCGTTTGCAACCATCAGTAATTCGGTGAACGGCGGGTATTCCATTGTTTCACTGAGAAATGGAATTGTTTCAAGCATCACGAAAAAACCCGGTGAATTCGTCGGACCCGGAATGCCGGTTGCTACGGTTACGACGGAAAATGCAAACGATGTACTGGTAAGAATGCGCATGCCGAACAATATTCAAAAGCCGGCCGTGGGAGAAGAAATTCACGTAAGTCGTCCGGGTTTTGAAACGGACAGAAAGACGGTAAAGATCGTCGGAATAGGAAATTCTCTTGATGAAATGGGTTCATACATGGCGGACGCGATATTCACCGAATCGGTAACGTGGCCCATAGGCGCATCGGTGCGCGTTCACGTGCCGGAAAGCTCATCCTCCATTTTGGTAAAATCCGGAGCGATTCTTTGGGGCGAGGGAGGCAAGCCGTATGTGTGGGCGGTTTCTCCTGTAAATCGGGTGTACAAAAAAACGGTTATCATTGGCCGCATTATCGGTGAAAACACGGAATTGTATGAAGGGCTGAAAAACGGAGACCGATACATCGCCGTGCCTTCGGCGGACATTCGTGAAGATATGGTGGTTGATGATATAAATGCGACCGCCGGCGACGGCGGAGGAGACAGTATGGGCGGAATGGTAATGTAAATACAAATAGAAAAATTATGAATAACATATTCAACAAAATTATTTCGTATTCATTGCGAAATAAAATCGCAATCCTTATTTTTGCCGCGCTTGTAATGGTCGCCGGCGGTTGGAGTATGGCCACCATGAAAGTGGATATTCTTCCCGATATTAACAAACCGACGGTAACGATTTTTGCGGAGAGCGATGGACTCGCCGCCGAAGAAGTGGAACGTCTGATATTAAATCCGATTGAGGCGTCAATCTCCGGAGCGGCGGGGGTTGAGCGTATCAGAAGCACCGCCTCGTTCTCGCAAGCGATCATCAACGTGGAATTTGCTTGGGGAAGCGATATTCTCCGCGACCGTCAGATCATTCAGGAACGGCTCTCGCAGGCCTCATTGCCGCCGAACGTCAAACCGGTGCTTGGTCCGCCGACTTCGCTTATCGGCGAGATCGTATGGCTCGGTGTTTCTTCCCCTGAAGAGAAAGTTACCCCCATGGAATTGCGTACGCTCGCTGATTGGACTATCCGACCGGCGCTTCTTCGTACTCCCGGAGTTGCGAATGTGCTCGTGATGGGAGGAGATGTGCGCGAGTGGCAGATAAACATGAACGCCGAACGAATGAGAAGATACGGGATTATGATGGAAGACGTGAGAAATGCGATTAGTCCTTCTGTTACGAATCAAGGAGGAGGCGTGCTCTCGGAGGAAGGAAAGGAATATCCGATACGGGTTCTTGTCGTTCCGTCAAAAATTTCCGAATTGAACTCGGTCGTCGTCGGAAAAAATATGATGACCGGAGAAAAAGTTCGCCTCGGTGATGTCGCTTCGCTTGAAGAGGGGGCAAGTCCGATTCGCGGAAGTGCTCTTATAGATGGAAAACCCGGCGTTATCTTTCGCATTATCAGACAGCCGGATGCGGAAACTCTCAAAACTACCGCCGCGATTGACGAAACGATTAAAACCTTAAAGGCCGGTATGCCGGAAGGCGTTATTGTTCATCCGAATTTATTCCGACAGGAGAATTTCATTCGCGCCGGACTGGGAAACGTCATAGATGCTCTTCGTGACGGAATAATAATGGTTATAGTGATTTTACTCCTCTTTCTCATGAATATTCGCGCAACGGCAATCACACTTACCGCCATTCCGCTCAGCATTATGGTTACGGCGATTGTGTTTAAGTATTTCGGACTTTCGGTAAATGTCATGACTCTTGGAGGTATCGCAATCGCGGTCGGAGAACTCGTTGATGATGCCATTGTAGATGTGGAAAATATTTTTCGCCGGCTTCGGCTATGGAAAGTGAATAAACAAAACGAATTGCGAGAAAAAATCATATTCCAAGCATCAAGCGAAGTGAGAAATTCCATCGTCTATGCCACACTTCTTGTCGCCGCCGTTTTCCTTCCCATTTTCTTTGTGCCGAATATTGAGGGAAGATTGCTTATCTCGCTCGGTGCCGCATATCTCGTATCACTCATCGCTTCCATGGTGGTGTCTCTTACGGTTACGCCGGTTCTTTCCTCTTTTTTACTGAATGATAAAGCGCTCGTCGGACACGAAAAAGACACACACATCGTTCAATTCATAAAGAAGAAAATAACGCCCGGAATTTATTGGTGCATCGCGAACATCAAGGCGGTTGGCGCAACGGTTCTCACCGCCGTCTTACTTACGACGGGATTGTATGTCTTTGCCGGAAAAGAAGGCATACCGACTTTTAACGAAGGTTCGGCCGCTGTCATGTTTTATCTTCCGCCCGGAACAGCTCTGACGACCACAAATGCGTACGTTTCAAACATAGGGAAAGAATTGATACAGATAAAGGGAGTTCGTCAGATTTCCAATTCAAGCGGCCGCGCCCCGGGAGATCCTCACGCCGCAGGTGCGAATGCGAGTGAAATGCAGATTGCTTTTGCGCCCGGATTTGAAGGAGAGAAAGAACGGCTTTTCAAAGATATACAGAATGTTTTGGATCGCTACGGCGGCGCCGAATACAGCTTGGGTCAGCCGATAACCCACCGCGTTGAAATGCAACTCTCGGGAGTGCGTGCGCCGGTTGTGGTAAAAGTATATGGAAACACCGCCGAAGAAATGACGCGCGCGGCGAATCAGGTTGTCGCGGAACTCAAAAAACATTCCGGAATAAAAAATCCGCGCATTGAACAAAACACATTTGTTCCCGAACTTCGCGTTTATATTGATCAAAACCGCCTTGCGGAACAAGGCATTTCCGGCGGAACGGTCGCGGAAGAAATCAGCATGGGGCTCATGGGAGATACCCTCGGAAATGTTCGGCTTGGATCCGCATCCGTGCCGGTGGTTGCGCGATATGATTTGGAATCTAAAGGCACGATGTCGGCTGTTCGCGATCTGTCATTGCCGTTTCCCGAGGCACCGTCGCTTGGTTCCACCGCCGATATTCGCGTAGAAGGAGGTCTCAATAATCAAGGACACGAAGGAGGGAAGCGCGTACTCGTGGTTTCCGCGAATTATCAAGGGGAAGATATCGTCGGAGAAGTTGAAGCTTCTAAAATGGCGCTTGAAAATACAAAACTGCCAACTGGCGTAACTCTGTCTTTTGAGGGAACATACAAAAGCCAAAAAGAAACCACTAATCGTTTGGCGTTGGTTTTTATCATCGGAATTCTTTTGGTTTTCGGGCTTTTGTATCATGCTTTTCGTTCCATGTCGCTCACCTTGCTTATTATGGCAAATATCCCCACCGTACTTATCGGAGGAATGATTGCTGTGTGGATTTCGGGCGGAGTGATTAATATGGCGCACTTGGTCGGATTCATTTCACTCGCCGGCATTGTGTCGCGAAACGGAATCATGCTGATTGGGCGGTGTCTCGCTCTTATTTGCGACGAAGGGAAAGCGTTTTCTCCCGAAACAATTGTGCAGGCGACGCTTGATCGTACCGTCCCCGTTCTCATGACATCGCTCGTTACCTCGCTTGCGCTTCTCCCGCTTCTCTTTGAAGGTGATGCGCCGGGAAAAGAAATGCTTCATCCGCTCGCGATCGTGATATTCGGCGGACTGATTTCTTCCACCGCCATTTCACTGTTTCTTACCCCCGCATTATTTTACCGATTCGGCGAAAAAGCGGCATCGCAAAACAAAACAGAATCTTCGGGATTCTAAATTACTATGAAAACAAACAACAAAGGGAGAGATTCTCCAAAAAATCAGTTTGTAAAGTTTCAGAAATCGCGGACAAGGGTCTTTCCTTAAGGAGGAGTGGAGCGTAGCGGAACGACGGGGAAAGGAGAGACCTTGGGTAGCGATTTCGGTTAGCACGACAAAAATATAATGCAAAGTAGTTTTTTAGAAAGGGCATTACGTGAGAAAATTAAAAAATAATAAATAAAAATATGGACAGTAAAATTATAATAGGATTGGTTATTGGAATAGCACTCGGCGGTTTCGGCGGATTCACGATGGGTCAATCTTCCGGTGCCGGCGTATCAGCCGACAAGGTGGCGGAAACGGAAGAAATGATGAAAACCGCGGAGGCGAGCATGCAAGAAATGGGAAAACAAATGCTTTCCGGCGGAGCGATGATGCAAGAACTCGGCATGAAATACAATGATGACGTTCTCATTTCCACGGGAAAAGATTTCATAATCCTCGGCGAAAAATCTCAAAAAGAAACCGAAAAGAGCAATAAAATGATGATGGGGGACTAAAAGTTCCTATTCACGGGGCTCAAAATCGTTGTTCCTTGAAGCTCCTCAAGATGAATTTCGGGGGGCTTCGCCGACACCGCGATTTGTTGAAGAAACAAAGTTTTCCCGTGTGGCGTTCGCTTGCATGTGATATAATAATATTTCGCCCCTTTCTTTGCCGCATTCAAACATTTGCCGATTGCCAAATCACCACATTTTACCAATAGCGGAAACAACAGGAGACACGGAACCGAACCTGAAAGAAGGGCGATTTCATTTCAATCCGATCTTGGCGTCCTCGCGCCAAGCCGAAAGCTAATCGTTAATCATAGAGAATATGCCAATTACGCATATAAAAAAGCGCAACGGCGTCTTTGCCGACTTTGACGCGGATAAAATCACCGCCGCCATAAAAAAATCTTTCGCGGAAACTCATGTTTCCGTCGCGGATTCTAAGTTGTTTGAAATAACCGCCGTCGTCGTATCCGCGCTGGAAGAGAAGTTCGGGAATGAAACGCCCGGAGTGGAAGACGTGCAAGACGCGGTTGAAAAAGCCATCATGGCGGAAGGATTTTTTGACGTCGCGAAAGCGTATATTCTGTATCGCAACCTGCATAAAAAACTGCGCGCCGAAGAAGTGCTGATGCAAATAGAGGAGCGCGCGCTTTCGGTCGTCAAACGTTCCGGAAAAAAAGAGGCGTTTTTGCCGGAAAAGATAAAAAAAACCATCGCGCATTTTACGCAGGGGATTGAAAGCGAAATTGACGCGAACGCCATCGTAAGACAATGCGAAAATGAAGCGTACGACGGCATATCTACCGCCGAGGTCGCGAAAGAAATTATCATGGTGGCGCGTTCAATGATAGAAATCGATCCGGCGTATTCCAAACTTGCATCGCGTCTTCTGCTCCATACCGCCTATGAGGAAGTGATCGGACGGGAAATTTTTGACTCTGCAAAAATCAGGGCACAGCATCGCGCCGCTTTCGCCAAAAATCTCAAACGCGGGGTGGAAATAAAACGGCTGGACGCGCGACTTTTGGATTTTGATTTGGAACGCTTGGGGAAATACATGGATATTTCGCGCGACGACCTCTTTGCGTATTTGGGATTGCAAACTCTGTATGACCGTTATTTTGTACGCGATCATGATGAAAATAAAATTCTTGAAACGCCGCAGATGTTTTGGATGCGCGTTGCCATGGGCACGGCGCTGGGAGAAAAACCGGAAGACCGCGACCGGCGCGCGGAAGAATTTTACGACGTGATGTCAAAATTCCTTTATACGCCCTCCACGCCGACGCTTTTTCACGCGGGGAGCGTAAAACCCCAACTTTCGTCATGCTATTTGAATACCGTTCCCGATTCGCTTGACGGTATTTTTAAAAGTTATGCCGACAACGCCCAGCTTTCAAAGTGGTCGGGCGGCATCGGTACGGACTGGACAAACATCCGCGGCACCGGCGCTTTCATTCAAGGGACGGGGGTGGAAAGCCAAGGCATTATTCCTTTTTTGAAGATTGCGAATGACGTAACCGTGGCGATTAACAGAAGCGGAAGGCGGCGCGGCGCGGCGTGCGTGTATTTGGAAACGTGGCATTACGACATTTTGGATTTTTTGGAATTGCGAAAAAATACCGGCGACGAACGGCGCAGAACGCATGACATGGACACGGCAAACTGGATTCCGGATTTGTTTATGAAGCGCGTGCGCGACGGCGGAGAGTGGACGCTTTTTTCCGCGAATGAAACGCCGGACTTGCATGAATTGTACGGAAAAAGGTTTGACGAAAAATATGCGGAATACGAACGGATGGCGGACGAGGGAGAAATAAAATTATGGAAACGCATGCCGGCGAAAGATCTCTGGAAAAAAATGATCACGATGCTTTTTGAAACGGGGCATCCGTGGATTACGTGGAAAGATCCGTCCAATATCCGCAGTCCGCAAGATCACGAGGGCGTGGTACACAATTCAAATCTTTGCACGGAAATTACGCTTAACACTTCGTTTGACGAAACGGCGGTTTGCAATCTCGGTTCGCTCAATTTCGCAAAATTCGCGGCTGATAAAACGTTTGACAGAAAGCTCGTCGCCGAGGCGGTGAAAACGGCGATGCGGATGCTTGATAACGTCATTGATATAAATTATTACCCGACGGAAGACGCGAAACGTTCCAACGCGAAACACCGTCCGGTGGGGTTGGGAATTCGCGGATTGCACGATGCGCTTTATTTGCTCGGCATCAATTTTGATTCTTCGGAAGCGGTGCGATTTTCCGATGAAAGCATGGAATTGGTCGCGTATCATGCGATACTTTCATCGTCGGAATTGGCGAAAGAGCGCGGAAAATATAAAACGTACGCGGGCTCAAAATGGGATCGCGGATTGTTCCCGCAAGATACGGTGGATATGCTGGAAACAGAACGCGGCGAGGCGATTCCCGTGCCGCGCGGCGGAAAATTGGACTGGAATCCGGTGCGACAACACGTCAAAAAATACGGCATGAGAAATTCCAACACGATGGCGATTGCTCCGACGGCGACGACGGCGAATATCGTCGGATGCGTTCCCGGCGTGGAGCCCATCTACAAAAATCTGTACGTGAAATCCAATCAGGCGGGCGATTTCACGGTAACGAACGATTACTTGATTGCCGAACTCAAAGCCGCAAAACTCTGGAACAAGGATATGCTCAATAAAATAAAATTCCACGACGGCAGCATTCAGAAAATTCCGGAAATCCCCGCGTCCATCAAGGCGAAGTACAAGGAGGTTTTTGAAATTGACGCGATGTGGCTTATTGATGCGGCGGCGGCGAGAGGGAAGTGGATAGACCAATCGCAATCGCTCAACATCTTTTTTCGCGGAAGTTCCGGAAAAGAATTATCCGATATTTACTTTTACGCTTGGAAGCGCGGACTCAAAACGACGTATTATTTGCGAACCCTGAGCGCGTCGCAGGTGGAAAAATCCACGATAAGCACGGCGGAATTCGGCGGAACGCACTTGCGCGCCGCGAACGAAGAACATCACACCGGCACAAGCGAAACGCCGAATGTCTGCGTTTCGTGTGAAGGGTAATAAAAAAAATTTCCAATATCCAATTTCTAAAAAACGCCGAATGAATTTTTTGGACTTTAGATTTTTATTGAAAATTGGAAATTAGAAATTGGATATTTAATAATATAATGACTAAAAACATGCCAATACATATCGGGGCAAAACCAGTTGACATAAATAAAAGAAGGATAATAAATGGGGCCGATGCCGACGTGATGCAATTGTATCCGATGCGCCATACCTTTGCGTGGGATGCGTACAATGTCGGAAATGCGAACCACTGGTTGCCGACCGAAATCGGAATGCAAAAAGACATTGAACAATGGCGATCGCAAACCGTGCTCACTGAAGACGAACGAAAGGCGTTTGAAACGGTTCTCGGTTTTTTTACGACCGCTGATTCTATCGCCGCGAACAATGTTGTACTCGCGCTCTATCGCCATGTTACCTCGCCTGAAGTCCGTATGTATCTTTTACGGCAAGGATATGAAGAGGCGATTCATACGCACGCGTATCAATATATCGTGGAATCGCTCGCGCTTGATGAAAGCAAAATCTTCAATATGTACCGAGAAGTGGAAGCGATTTACAACAAAGACAATCTCATACTTTCGCTGAACGAAGGAATTTTTGATCCGACTTTTAAAACGGGAACGTTTGAGAATGACCAAAAATTTCTTGAAAATTGGGCGGTGTTTGCGCTTGTTATGGAGGGAATTTTCTTTTACAGTTCGTTTGCCGTTATGTTTGGATTCCAACGTCAAAATAAAATGGTCGGTGCCGCCGAACAAATTCAATATATCATGCGCGACGAATCCCAGCACTTGAATTTCGGCATCAATATCGTGAATGCGATCAAAGAAGAACAGCCGGAGTTGTGGACGAAAGAATTTCAGAACCATCTCGTTGACCTCATACGGCGCGCGGTTGTTTTGGAATACACGTTTGCGAAAGAGGTCTTTCCAAGTGGAATTTTCGGAATGAACGCAAACGGTTTCAAACAATATATAGAACACATCGCCGATCGTCGTCTGGAACGCGTCGGACTGCCGATACAATACGGCGTGGAAAATCCGTTCCCGTGGATGTCGGAAGCGATAGATATTTCCAAAGAGAAAAACTTTTTTGAAACACGCGTGACGGAATACAAAATCGGCGGGCAGTTGGAATGGTGATTCGGGAAATGATTATTTAGTAAAACTTTTCAAGCATATGAAACTCATTTATTTTTACAACGAAGAGTGGGAGAAAGAATATGTCGCCGAAAAACTGCAGGGACAGAATATCTCTTTTTATTCCGGTTCCATACAGAAATATTCGGACTTGCGCGACGATGATGCGGACGCGCTTGCGGTTTTTGTCAATTCAAAAATCGGGGCGGAAGAAATGGATCGTTTTCCGAAACTTCGTTTCATCGCCGCTCGTTCCACCGGTTTTGATAACATTGATTTGGAAGAAGCCGAAAAACGAAACATCTTCGTATCCAACGTGCCGACCTACGGCGAAAACACGGTTGCGGAATTTTCGTTCGCGCTCCTGCTTGCTTTGTCCAGAAAAATTTACACGTCCTATAAAAACATTGAAATAAACCACTCGTTCTCCACGCAAGGCTTGACCGGATTTGACTTGAAAGACAAAACCATCGGCATCGTCGGCACGGGGCACATCGGGCTGAATGCTATTCGTATCGCCAAAGGATTCGGAATGAATATCATCGCGTTTGATGTTTTTGAAAAATCGGAGGAAGCGAGCCGTCTCGGATTTGAGTATGTTGCTTTTGATGATCTGCTCGCGCGTTCGGACGTCATTTCACTGTATGCCCCCTATAATGAGCATACACACCACATGATTAACCGCGAAAATATTGAAAAAATAAAACGCGGTGCGTGGCTTATCAATACCGCACGAGGCGGATTGGTGGAAACCGACGCTTTGGTGTATGCTTTGGAAAAGGGGATTATTGCCGGAGCAGGCTTGGACGTATTGGAAGAAGAAAAAAACACCGGCGACGAAACCGCTCTTCTGCTCGGAGAACATCCGATGGAAGAAGAACTGAAATTGGTGCTCGCGAATCATTATCTCATCTGGCATAAGAACGTGATCATCACACCGCACAACGCATTCAACACCCGCGAAGCCATCATGAGAATTTTGGATACTTCGGTGAAAAATCTGAATGCGTTTGCTGTCGGGAATTTCGAAAACCTTATTCAATAAACATTTGTTCGCAAAAAGCGAAAAAATAACATGGACAAAGAAGAAAAAACACCGACATTCGCCGAACGGCTGAATTTGGGCAGTAACGGCAGACAATGTGTTTGTGGAAAATCAAAAAAACATCCCTTATGCGACGGAAGTCATAGCCAAGAATAAAAATAGAAATATGGATAAAAAACAAACACACACTTTTCATGTAAACGGAATGCATTGCAAATCGTGCGCTCTGATAACGGAACATACGCTTGATGAAGTTGCTTTCGTGGAAAAAGCGAAAGTTAATGCGCATAAACAATCCGTTTCCGTTTCGGGGGATTTTGGAGATAAAACAAAGGAAGAGATTGCGGAAGATCTGACAAAAAAACTTTCTCCGAAAGGATATTCGCTTTCCACCGAAAAAGAAATTGTTGCAAAAAAATGGGAAGAGTTTTGGATAGCGGGGCCTCTCGCGGCGCTTTTTGTGCTCTTATTTATTCTTCTTCAAAAAATGGGGCTTGTGAATCTCATGAATACAAGCGAGATGACCTTCTATACCCCGTTTATTATCGGCGTTGTCGCTTCGCTTTCCAGTTGTATGGCGGTTGTCGGCGGACTCGTTTTGTCCATGTCGGCGACATTTGCGAAAGAGGGCGACAGAATAAAACCGCAATTGCTTTTCCATGCGGGGCGCATCGTCTCCTTTTTTCTGCTCGGAGGAATGATCGGCGCCATCGGTTCCGCCTTTCAACTGAACGCATTCGGGAGTTTTTTTCTCAGCTTTTTGGTCGGAACGGTGATGCTTATCATGGGCATCAATCTTCTGGATATTTTCCACGGCGCAAAACGTTTTCAAATAACGATGCCGAAATTTCTTTCCATGCATGCGCTCAAGGCGTCCAACATGGCGCACACCGTTACTCCGCTTTTGGTCGGCGTTGCCACCTTTTTCCTTCCGTGCGGGTTCACGCAGTCCATGCAAATATATGCGCTTTCTACGGGTGATTTTTTGAAAGGCGGACTTACGATGCTTTTTTTCGCCCTCGGAACATTTCCCGCGCTTGCTGTTTTGAGTTTTAGCGGAGCGGGAATCGCCGAAGGGAAGCAAAAAGGCGTATTTTTCAAAACAGCCGGACTCATTGTCATCGTTTTTGCAATTTTCAATATCATTAACAGTTTGGTAATTATCGGAGCGATAAAAAGCGTGTTTACGTTTTAATTAAAAAACATGTCGCCAAAATTCATTTCACTTTCAATTATTCTCGCCGGTATCGTTATTTCGGCTTTCATTTTCTTTTCCGATGCCGTAGTTCCGAAAAAAAATACGGCAATTCCTTATTTGGGGAATGTGTATGTTCAGGCCGGCAAACAAATCGTTGAAATAAACGCCAAGGGGGGATTTGAACCGAAAACATCCAATGCGAAAGCGGGGATTCCGACGACGCTCCAAATAACCACGAACGGAACCTTTGACTGCTCTTCCGTCATAAGCATTCCGGAACTCGGCGTCAGACAAAATCTTCCGGCAACCGGCGTGACAAAAATTGATCTCGGTACCCGCGATGCGGGAGTTCTCCACGGCACCTGCGGCATGGGAATGTATCCGTTTACTGTGGAGTTTAAGTAATCCGCGTGGCTTGGATAATAGAAAGGGGTAATAAAACCCATAGTTTTCAAAAAAATTTCCAATTCCTCCTGCTTCGCTAAAAGCTTCGCAGGACAAGTAATTTCCAATTTCCAAATGAATAACACCAAAAAAATACAGGTGAAGAAAAAAGCGAGGAACCGAAAGCGCCGACGTTTGCCGAGCGTTTGAAAATTGAGCCGATCCGCAAACAATGCGTTTGCGGAAAATCAAAAAAATATCCGCTGTGCGACGGAAGCCACAGCAAGGAATAAAACGACATCGCCGATGTAATAATCGCATCCGTCATTGACTTTTTTACCGTTCGGCATTATTCTCTTCGTAGGCAAAAGGATTTCCCCCTTTTTGGTCGCGGGAAGCGATTTTTCTTTTTTTGGTTTTTGGAGATATGACATGTTGGTTGAAATTTTTGCAGTTCTGGCGTTTGCTCTTTTTGGTTTCGGTCTTGCCGTTGCCTTTATCCCCGTTGTGCGTCCGTCAATCGGCGACAACAAATCATATCTTGTCTTTGCAAAGAACCTCTGCTCTGTCACCACTCTCGTGTGGCTTCTCGTTTCGTTGTTCTGCCCCGGTCCGGATATGCTGTCGCAAGTTTTTATCGTTTTCGCCGTCGTTCTTTTTGGTTGGTTTTCCATCCATTTCAACCAAAGAACAGAGGATGTAAAAAAATAATTCGCACCAAAAGCCCCGGCGTTGTCCGGGGCTTGCTTTTTTTATATTTATGTCGTATAACTGAAACAGGATTCATGGGCGGCATTATGGTTGTTTCTTTGTTTTTTTGGAGGTAAAATGTTTCACGCCATCATCAGTTTTTTGTTTCTCAATGCTTTGATTTTTCTCGTATGGGCTATTGCAAGAGCGACGCGGTCCGGAAACGCAAAATATTCAAACGACCGCGTTTATATGGTCAAAACATCTTGGGTTATGTTTTTCGCCAGCGCTCTTTGGTTTGCCATGGCGTTTGTCCAAGTCTATGCTTTTTGTACGGGAATAATTCATCTTGTTTCTTGGTTTGATGCTTTCGGTTGGTTTTTTATAGTTGCCATCTTCCTTGCGTGGAAAACACACGTTTTCAACGGGATGGCGAGAAAACTGAAATAATTTTCAGAACCCCGGCTTCGGTCGGGGTTTTTCCTTCGCATCCGCCGTTCAAATGCGGTATAATTTTTTTATGATTGAAACAAACAGCATTCAAATTCCTTCGGGGCTTTCTTCCCGCGAGGCCAAACGGCGGCTTCTTGAATACGGGGAGAATACCATTTACCGCAAAAAACGGCTTCGTCCTCTCGTCGCTTTCGTAAAAAAATTCAACAGCCCGTTGCTCCTCATGCTTATCGGTACGTCCATCGTTTCTCTTTTTCTCGGACAAACCGTAAGTGCGACGGTCATTCTTGCCATGGTGTTTCTCTCGGCGGTGATGGATTTTTTGAACACCCGCAAATCGGAAGAAGTGGCGGAGAAACTCGTTGCGCAGGTGTCATCAACGGTTAGCGTGTGGCGCGATGGGGAAAAGAAAGAAACGCCTCTCGCGCTGATTGTTCCGGGCGACATCATTGAACTTTCCGCGGGAAGCGTTATCCCGGCCGATTGCCGCGTGCTTTCGGCGGATGATTTATTCGTCAATCAATCTTCCCTCACCGGAGAATCGTTTCCCGTGGAAAAATATGCCGATGCGGAAAAGGGTACCGCTTTGCTTTTAAAAAATGAAGAACTCCCGCTTACCTCCGATAAAGCGGTGTTCATGGGTTCGTCCGTGGTTACCGGATTTGCGACGGCGGTGGTTTTGAGAACGGGGGAGCGTGCGGAATTCGGCCGTCTCGCGGGACGTCTCGCCAAACCCGAAGACGAAACGGATTTTGACCGCGGCATCCGCAATTTCAGCGTGTTCGTCATGCGCCTTACTTTGGTCATGGTCACGGTGGTGTTTTTTTTGAACGCGATAGTGAAACACAATGTTTTTGAATCCCTCCTCTTTTCCATCGCCATTGCGGTCGGACTCACTCCCGAGCTTTTGCCGGTCATCATGTCGGTTTCTCTCGCGCGCGGTTCGCTCGTCATGTCCCGAAAAAAAGTCATCGTGAAAAATCTTTCCGCGATACAAAACTTCGGCGGAATGAATATTCTCTGCACGGACAAAACGGGAACGCTCACGAAAGACAAAATCACGCTCGTCCGGTGCGTTGATGCCGCGGGCGAGGAATCAAAAGAAGTGCTGACGCAAACATATCTTTCCAGCGTCATGCATACGGCAAAGAGGAGCGCTTTGGACATGGCGATTGAAGAGCATGGGAAGATGGACGTTTCCGAATACAAAAAAGTGGACGAGATTCCTTTTGATTTTCATCGCCGGCGCGATTCGGTCGTCTTTGATCGCAAAAACGAACGTACGCTGGTTTGCAAGGGCGCGCCGAAAAACATATTTGAGATATGTTCCTCTTATCAAAAAAACGGGGAGGAACATCCTTTTCCCGCCGAAGAAATAGCGAAGGCGCACAAGCAATATGAACTGCTGTCCGCGGAAGGGTATCGCGTGCTGGCTCTTGCGCAAAAAACGGTGAAGACGGAAGAAAGAACCGTTTACAACAAAGAGGAAGAAAAAGATCTCTGTTTTATCGGTTTTGCCGCCTTTCTTGATCCGCCAAAAAAGAGCGTTATCCCGACGCTTTTGGAACTGGAGGGGCTTCACATTGAGGTGAAAGTGCTGACAGGAGACAGCGAGATTTTGACCGAGCGCATTTGCAAAGATATCGGCCTTCCGGTTCGGGGCGTTCTTCACGGCGAGCAAATCGCGCTTCTTTCCGATTCGGAATTGTCCGCCAAACTCTCCGGTGTAAATGTTTTTGCGCGCGTTTCCCCCGAACAGAAAGAACGCATCGTCGTACTTCTCAGGAAACAGGGCAACGTCGTCGGATATTTGGGCGACGGCATCAATGACGCGCCGGTTCTCAAAGCCGCGGATGTCGGCATCTCGGTCAACAATGCGGTGGATGTCGCCAAAGAAACCGCCGACATTATTTTGCTGGATAAAAGTTTGGAAGTTTTGAAAGACGGCGTTATTGAAGGGCGAAAAACGTTTCAAAACACCATGAAGTACATCAAAATGGGATTCAGTTCCAATTTCGGCAACATGTTTTCCATGATGGGGGCGTCGGCGTTCCTCCCGTTTCTCCCCATGCTTCCGTCGCAAATTCTTCTCAACAACTTCATGTACGACATGTCGCAAACCACGCTTTCCACCGATTCCACCGACGAAGAGGATACCATTCATCCGTTGCGCTGGGACACGCATTTTTTCGGACGATATATTGCGGTATTCGGACTTGTTTCCTCCATTTTTGATTTCATTACGTTCTTCGTCCTCTATAAAATTTTCTCTTTTTCGGCATCCGGATTTCAAACCGGCTGGTTCATTGAATCCATCGCAACGCAGATTCTCATTATTTACATTATCAGAACGAAACGGGTCCCGTTTTGGAAAAGCTGGCCGAGTATTCCGGTGATTTTTTCAACCATCGGAGTGGTTGCTCTTGCGTGGATAATTCCCTTTACTCCTTTGGGAGAGATTTTGTCATTCACGGCGCTTTCCCCGCTTGCCCTGTTCGCCATCGCCGGAATCATCGCCGTATATCTTTTTGTCGGAGAAATGGCAAAAGCGATGTTTTATCGGGCGTATAAAAAAGCGTTGTAAAAAATAAAGAATATACGAATGCATGCGAATGATACGAATAAATACGAATACGAACGATGTCGTTAATATTCGTTGCCATTCGTATCATTCGTAAAAATTTGTATATTGGTATCTTTATAGTTATTTTAAGCCATTTTTTGCCTGCCCGTTTTTTTGTAGCTTGACAAAAGTTATTAGTCATGTATAGTAAAATCAGAGCTTCATTGATAATTTCATAGGATTTTATATGTATGATTCATTGCGGAGGTTAACCGAATTTTAATTTAAACAAATTTATTTTTTATGTGTTTTGTGCCGATTGTTTTTTTATAATATATTTCGGAGGTTTATAGATAATTTTAATGTGATTTTGGCGGGGCATCTTTGAGATGATACCCGAATTTTAATTTAGAAGAGGAAATGTGTCGTGGCAAATACCAGAGGCTGGGAACAAAAAGAACTTCCATGGCGAGATCGGGATCATGGTACCATGAGGGAACCAGAAGAGAGAAGATATTTTACTCCTCCTTTAGAAACCCGCAGAAATACCTATCGTTTCCGTTTACCCGACGGAAGAATAGTAACGGTTATCTCTGCTTTGTCTGAAGCGGACGTTGAGCGAGAACTAACCAGAAGATGGAATCGCGGTTTGTTGTAAAAAAACCAAAACCCCCGATTCGTCATTGAGTCGGGGGAGATTTTTTTGTTGCAAGGTTGTTTCACTAAAAAACGCAAAAGGAAACTTGATTTTTCTGATGGTAAACCAGTATTTTTATTTGATAAAATCACTGGCTTGCAAATGGGAGAGGAGCGAAATATTCACATTACCCCTTGCAAAAATTCTTGAAATAGTATATAATCGTACTGATAGTTAGTTTTAAGCTTACTTCCAGTACAATTATGAGCAACAAAACCCAAAAGGGTGAATATATCGAGATTTTATTGCGATCTACAAAAACGGTCTTTTCCACAAAAGACATTGCTTTGTTGTGGGGGGAACAATCCGAAGCGTCTACTCGCGTGCGGTTGAGCAGCTATGTAAAAAATGGAAAATTGATTCGCGTACGCCATGGAATATATGCGAAAGACAAAAATTATGACCGGTTTGAATTGGCGACGCGGATTTATACGCCGTCGTATATCAGCTTTGAAACCGTGTTAACCCGCTCCGGGGTAAATTTTCAATATTACGGAAACATTTTTGTCGCTTCGTATGTTACCCGCGAGATTGAAGCCGACGGACAAAAAATTTCTTTTTTAAGAATGAAAGATTATGTTTTGAGTAATACGATTGGGATTGAACACATGAATGGTGTCGCCATCGCAACAAAAGAGCGCGCGTTTTTAGACAGAATATATATCAGCAAAGACTATCACTTTGACCACTTGGATATTTTGGATTGGGACAAAGTTTTTGAAATTTTGCCGATTTATCGCAATAAGAGAATGGAGAAAAAAATTGGTGAATATCTTCGCGATTATAAGTTAAATAAAACCGTATGACATTAGATTATCCCAAACACAAAAATATATTGTTGCAGATTTTGAAAGATATTTTTTCAGATACTTCCATCGCGCCGTTCTTGGGTTTTAAAGGCGGTACTGCGGCGTTGATGTTTTACGGCTTGGATCGAAATTCCGTAGACATTGATCTTGATCTTTTGGATGAGAACAAAGAGCAAGAGGTATTTGAAAAAATCCAAAAAATAGCCGAGAGCTATGGAAAAATCGTTGACTCAAGAATGAAGAGATTTAACCTCGTTTCAATTATCGCATACGATCTTAAGTCGCAAAATATAAAAATTGAAGTTAATCGTCGGGATTTTGGTTCGAAGTATGAGATAAAAACCTTACTTGGTATTTCAATGTTGGTAATGGTACAAGAAGATATGTTTGCGAATAAATTGATGGCGATGTATGAGCGAATCGGAAAAACCAGCCGCGATGTGTATGATGTATATTTTTTCGCAAAACATAATTGGCCGATAAATAAAAAATTGGTTGAAAATCGCGCAAAAATTCCATTCAGTGAAGTTTTGAAAAAATGCGCAGAGCTTTTGGAAAAAATGGATAACCGCCATATTTTAGACGGTCTCGGTGAAATGCTCACTGAATCACAAAAAGATTGGGCCCGTGCGAAGTTGAAAGCGGATACGATATTTTTATTGAAAGCATTATTGGAAAGCGAAAAATAAAATACATAGCCATTGTTTTTGTTTATCTTTTTGTCGGAGAAACGGCAAAAGCGTTATAAAAAAAATTATCATGCCGCAAGAATCAATTTCATCGGAAAATAATTCACCGGAAAAACTTCATTTTTCGGAAGTGGAGGAATTGCGCGAACCGGTGGAAAAAATATTGGCGGAAATCGCGCCACGGCTGGAAAAAGGGGAGTATCAGCTTTTGATTGGCGATGATGCGTCCGGACGCGTGCCCACATGGGTATGGAAAAAAATAATCGGCGAAATGTACGAAGAAAAAGGATTTCCTCCGATTGAAACGGTATATATCGCGGGAAGCGGAAGTTCCGGCAAATCTCAAAATCTCACAGGGGGAGCGTTTCAGGAAAAAAAAGAAAAAATTGAAGATTTTTTGAAATATCTCAGCGAAGGAAAAGAAAGTCAAAAAATACGGGTGCGCGCCCCGTTGTCGCGCGTTTTGATTTCAACCGACTCGGTATTCACGGGGACATCCCTTGATCCTTTGATGGAAGTTCTGAAAGAGGGCGGAATTCCGTTTGATATCATTGCCATCGGTTTGCAAAAGACTCATTCCGGCGACAAAGGAATTCGTTCCGGGCAAAAAATAATATACGGAAAGATCGGACTTCCCGGAGTTGACGGATCGTCGCACTTAAGCGGCGTGGGAAAATTTACCAGATTTCTCTTTTCCCACACGAGAAATCCCATTTTTGTGAATGTTCCGATTTCTTCAGAAGAAGAAAACAAATCCTCTGAAACGGTACGAAAATCCGACCTTTCTCTTTCCAGAGAAGATGCGACCCGCCTCGCGAAAGAAATAGTGGAAAAATATCACAAAGAAAAAACAGGCAAAGATGATATAAAATAAACATAAACTGCATGAGCACAAGCAAATTTTCACGCGCATACTGGAAACAATGGATAATCAATCACGAAAAACTCGTGTCCTTCTTTGTGTTTGTCGGAGGATTTATTTTTGACAACCTGACGCTTCGGAGGATAGATAACATTCTTGATATTTCCATTCTTCTGACATGGCTCTTTGTCGGTTCGTTCGCGATTGTTTCCCTCAACATCACGCATCATGGTTTTGAACGGTGGAGAATATTCAAAAAGGAAAATATCTGGTTGCCGCTTCTTATTCCTTTTGCGATGGGCGCACTCTTTTCCGGCTTCACCGTTTTTTACGTGCGAAGCGCCGTTCTCGCCACCAGTTGGCCGTTTCTTCTGATTGTCATCACCCTTTTTATCGGAAATGAATTTTTTAAAGAAAAATATTTGCACCTTAATTTTCAGATTATCATTCTTTTTATCACGGTCTTTTTCCTCATGATATTTTT
>JBAYGK010000007.1:0-19578 GCA_041666665.1 Minisyncoccota bacterium | reverse complement strand
GGGCTTGCCCCGCGTAGCTCTTTGCGAAGCATTGAGCGAAGTGGGGGGAATGACCATCTTGGGCGTATTTTTATGAAGAGAAACTCTCCGAAGCGGTGTTCTTTTTAACATGAAGACAGTATAACGTAAAAATTCCCAATTACCAATTTCTAATTTCCAATAAAAACTCAAATGCCTAATGCCAAAAAACGTCAAATACAGTCCGTCGTGTTTAAAAATTAGAAATTGGATATCGGAAATTATTTAATGCGCAAAACTTTGAATAAATAAAATGAGCAATTCACTTATCATTACTATAGTATCATGCTACAATATCGCTATGCCTTACATACCGCAAAAAGATCGCGCCAAGCTAAATCCATTCATAGACTCTCTTGCCGAGGAGATTGTGGATATATCAAAAAAGGAAGGAAACGACGCCGCTTACGCCGGTTTCTTGAATTATGTCTGCACGCGGCTCGCTCTCAAAATCATCAAACTTCAATTCGGAAAAGCGCGATACTGGATTATCGCGACGACCACCGGTGTTTTCCATAATGTCGCCGACGAGTTTTATCGCCGATTCGCCGTTCCGTACGAAAACGGTAAAATCAAAAAAGACGGAGATGTTGACCTCTACGAAGAATTTGAAAAAGAAATGATGTAACTCGCAAAAATCGCCCCAACCTTCGTTGGGGCGATTACGTTATTCATATGACTTTACCGTCCGCTTAAGTTTCTCTCAATCTTTGCCGTTTGCGCCGCCGAGTCAATAACCATTTGTTCTCTGAAATAAAGTATGCCCATGAACGTCGCCGCCATTAAAGAAACGGCAAGTATCATTGCGATTACGAATGCGGTTGATTTTGTCTTCATGAAAGACCTCTCTTTTCTCCGAAAAAAATACAGGTAACTTGTCCGATTTCTATCGTAACTCAAAAAATATTGTTTGTCAATAGGCATGAGAAAACGCGGCGTGTTACAATATTTCTCATGTCTTACCAAATACGCGAACTTGCGAAAAACGATTTTCCGTCTCCTCTTTTAGAGATACCTCAGCCGCCGAAAAAATTATATGTTGCCGGTGAACTTCCCTCCGAAGAAAGCATTTTTCTTTCCGTTGTCGGGTCGCGCAAGCACACAAACTACGGCGCCGATGCGTGCGAAAAAATCATTGAGGGTCTTGTCGGTCATCCGATTGTTATTGTTTCGGGACTCGCGCTCGGCATTGATGCCCTGGCGCACAAGGCGGCAATGCGCGCCGGACTTAAAACGCTGGCCGTTCCCGGATCGGGACTTGACCAAAAAGCGATTTATCCGCGCACGAATCTTTCTCTCGCGGAAGATATCGTTGCGAAAGGCGGCGCGCTTCTCAGCGAATACGAGCCGGACTTTCGCGCCACGACGTGGAGCTTTCCCGCGCGCAATCGCATCATGGCCGGACTTTCCCGCGCCGTACTCATCATAGAAGCGGAGGAACGTTCGGGAACGCTTATCACCGCGCGCCTCGCCACGGAATACAATCGTGATGTGTATGTCATTCCGAACGGAATTTTTTCGCCCGGTTCGCGCGGTTCCAATCAGCTATTAAAACAAGGCGCGTATCCGATAACCGACGCGTCCGATATTCTTCTCCTCCTCGGACTGAAAAAAGACGACGAAGCGTTTTCGGAAAGACCGCCGCTTGATCTTTCCCCCGAAGAACAAAAAATATTTGATCTCCTCGCCGAACCGATGCCGCGCGACGAACTGATTCGCGCAAGCGGCATTCGCGCCTCGGAAGGAAATACTCTTTTGTCCGTCATGGAAATAAAAGGAATTATCACAGAAAAAGGCGGGAATTTCCGGAGAACATAAAAAATCGGACGGAGAATATCTCCGTCCGATTGGTTTTTTGCCTTCTCTTAACTGAAAACCGTTCTCGGCGCTCCTTTGAGACCAAGCCCGCTTACAATCGGTCTTGCCATGTAGTGCCATTTAACGGGAACATACCCGGATTCAAGAATTTCATACAAGGCTTCCGGAGACATTTCTCCGACATGGATCAGGATTTCGGCGTGAGACAACAAAGATGCGAATTCAGCTTTCCATTCTTCCGTTACCGACAGTGAAAGCGTCTTTGCATATGTTCTTTGCAAAGTTTTCATTTTTTCTTGCGCTTCAATAACGGCGGTTCTGTGTTTATTGACGACTGTTTCAGTTACAAACATACTCTCTCCTTTGCGGGCAATATTGCCCCGATTTCTTTTTAAAAAAACAACGCTCACCGTCATTATGATTCACCATTTATGAATGCAAGTCAAGACCCATTGACAAACAAATGAAAAATGCTACCATTTTCCTTGGTGTGGAGCTGTTCGTTCACACCTTGTTGAAAAAACAAAAAAAAAGGAGTCTTAAAATGCGCGAAGACGAAGTTATTTTGCCGGAAGGCAGACTTGAGAGGATTCTTGAGAAAAAACAAAACGGCGTTTTTTTAAAAGAAGAAGAATTGAAAACGGCAATGCGCCTTATTGATCGGGCCGTTCCCACCGACGGAGGGAATTGTTGGATTTGCGAAAGACAATCAAAAAAAAGACCGGCCATTTTTGATACGGGGCTATGCAAAAAACACGCGCATGAAGCATTGTTAAAAAAGAACAATTAAAACAAGCGGCGGGGAGATATTCCCCGCCGCCTTTTTTGTGCCGCCATTATGTCGCATTGTCATTCCCGCGCAGGCGGGAATGACAATTTATTCCATATCCACATCCAATATTTTTCCCGGCGAATGGTGTCCCGTAACGATTCTCGCCTTTCCCGACGGAACATCAAAAAAATCCGCAATGAGTTCAATCACCCGCCGATTCGCCATGTTGCGTTCCGCTTTCTCTTTGACGGAAACCTCAAAATGATCGCTTGATATTCGTTCAAGCTTTTCTTTTTTCGTTCCCGCGGTAACTTTTACTTTTATATACATACCGAAATTTTTACAAAAATCAAATGTCCTGAACCAAAAGCAAATTCGTGCCGGCTGTGCCGCCAAACGGAAGACCCGCGGAAAGCACGAACGAATCCCCGGAAGAAAGCAATTTGAGTTCCACAAGTTTCTTTTTGGCGATATCAATGGCATCGTCCAAAGATTTCGGCTGTTCTATCATTTCCGGTATGCAACCGTAGCTTAAAAGAAGCCCTCTTTGCGTCGCGGGGCTGGTCGTCAGCACCAATATCGGCTGGCTTGGTTTATAGCGCGATATCATGCGCGGAGTAAAGCCGTGTCCCGAAAGAGCCACGATGCATTTCGCTCCGATATTTTCGGCGGTGGAAACCACGGCGGCGGAAACCGAGTCCGCAACCCCGCGAGATACGCGTTTGAACTTCGCCACCTCTTCCGAAAACAGGGGGCTTTCTTCCGTTTTCAGAGCGATGCGCGCCATGGTCTCAATTGAAAGCGCCGGATATTTCCCGATGGAGGTCTCGGCGGAAAGCATTATCGCATCCGTTCCGTCCAATATGGCATTCGCGACATCGTTCACCTCGGCGCGGGTGGCAACGGAAGAAGAAACCATGGAGTCCAGCATGTGCGTCGCGGTAATGACCGGTTTACCGGCATCAATCGCTTTTTTAATGATGGTCTTTTGTATGAGAGGAACTTCCTCCGCCGAAATTTCCACGGCAAGATCTCCTCGTGCCACCATAATGGCATCGGAGACGGAAATGATTTCTTCAATATTGTGAAGCGCGTCATCAGTTTCAATTTTTGAAATGATTGCCGCATGAGAATGTTTGCTTTCAAGAATATCTCTGAGCTTCCTCACATCTTCCGCCGTTTGAACAAAAGAAAGCGCGACAAAATCAACACCCTTCTCAACGCCAAAATCAATGTCGCGGATGTCTTTTTCCGTAAGACATTCAAATTTCAAATGCCGCCCGATGATATTCACGCCCCGCCGACCGATTATTTCACCCCCTTCTTTTATCGTGCAATAAATGTTTTTTTCATCCGTTGATACCACTTCAAGTTTTCGCTTTCCGTCGTCCAGCATAATCACGGTTCCCGCCGAAACCATGCTCGGAAGCCGGGGATAATTTATAAAAACTTTATTTTCATCGCCCTGATATTCTTCGGTTGTCAGAGTAAACGGCGCGCCTTGTTTCAGAACGATTTTTCCATCCGCAAATTCTCCAAGGCGTATTTTTGGTCCGGACAAATCTTGAATAATGGCCATCGTTTTATTCAATTTTTTTGACAATTCTCTGATTGAAAATATCACCTTCTCGTATTCTTCATAGGTACCGTGCGAAAAATTAAGACGCGCGACATCCATTCCCGCAAGCATCATTTCTTCCAAGGTCGCCGGATCGCAGGATGCCGGCCCTATCGTTGCCACAATATTTGTTTTTCTTATATGCATAAATAAATTTTAACACATGAACGGATTGGTAAAAATCTTATCTTTCCATTATAGTACACATCGGCAAAAAACTTAAATTATTTGTCCGTATAAAAAAACAAAAACCTTTTTGCCAATTGGCAAAAAGGTTTTTTAATGAGGAGAAACGATTCTCGTTAAAGACCTAAAAACTGAATCGCCGCTCCGCACAGCATGATGGAGAATCCGGCGAACGCTTCCGAATGGCGTTCCAAAAACGGAAATCGCGCGGCTTTGATTCCGTATGTCCCGAGAGTTACGGTGGCGAGCATCGTACCCACCGTTACAATGCTGAATGTTCCGACAACGAGAAGCATGGCGTGCCAGCTCGCTTGCGCCGCCGGATACATGACAAGCGGAATCAGAACCTCGCACGGTCCGAAAACGAAAATTACAAACAAAACCCAGGGGGTCAAATTTGCTTCGTTTCCTTCGTGAATGTGCGCATGCTCCACCACATGAGTGTGGACATGTTTGTGAACGCTTCCGTCTTCATGCAAGTGCGAATGGGAATGCGGGCGGTTTTTCCATGCCTTCCGAAGCCCCCAAACAAAGTATGCGAGACCGAAACCGAAGAGCATCCATCCGGCGATATTTCCCCGAAACGATTCAATGAATTCCAGTTGAAAAAGAGCAACGCCGAATACGATGCCGACAACGCCGATGAGAACGGAACTGCCGACATGACCAAGTCCGCAGAGAAAAGTTATCCATGCGGTTTTCATGGGTGTCCATCCTTTCGCTTTCGCGATAACGATAAACGGCAAATAATGATCCGGTCCGAACAGCGTATGGGTAAACCCAAGCGTAGCCGCCGTGATCAAAAGTATGGTAAGTTCTTGTGTCATAAATTTCCTCCGATAAAATTGGCAATAAAAAAATAAAGCTTTGAACTCTGAATTCTAGTATATCATATAATGCCTATTTTGTAAAGCCCCCTTCTCTTTGCATTTCGGCAAAATATTTGTTATTATTTCCAAGTGCCAAAAGCACACCGAGCTACAAAGCATATTCCGCGGTAGCTCTCCGCCAGCGGGGAGAAAAACAATTAAAAAGTTTTCGTGGCAGAGAGTTTATTCGGAAACACATTCCGCGGTAGCTCAGCGGTAGAGCAATCGGCTGTTAACCGATTGGTCGTAGGTTCGAATCCTACCCGCGGAGCAAATAAAAATACCCTTATTTATAGGGGTATTTTTGTATTACCTTTTACAGAGTTCGAACCTAATCGAGAAATGTACTTACTCACACCCGAGGAATTAGAAAAATAAAATTAGTAAATCAGTTCTGGCGGGTGTATACTGAATATATGTTTTTATATAGAAAGAAGCTTTTTTTGGTTGCGACAATACTAATTACCCTTGGGGGTGTAACCTCATATTATTTTTACCACAACAATAGTGTTACTCAACAAAAGAATAGCGGAGTACCTCTTGCGGTAAAGCAACCCAATGAACCATGTGTTTTAAACCCAGATGAGTTGACTGTAAAAAAGTCAGATGTAGTTCAAATTGCCCTGAGTAAGGGTATTAGCAGTGCAACCACTAGCAATGTTGCCACCGTGACAAATCCTTTAACCAACTCATGCGAGTGGCATTTCGAAGAGCCTAAAATCCAGGTTTGCACCCAGTGTCCTGAATCCGGCACACGTGTCAATCGCCAATTCGATGTTAACCCGGTAACAGGTGAGGTATCGAATTTCTCAGATACTTTTTGCTATACATGTGACATGGGAAGGTTTATTTAGGGGGGTTAATAGAGGTAATACGGCGAAGCGGCACGTTTTTTTTCCGCCCAATAACGGGGGGCGTTCCTTTTTCTTCATTTGCGTCTTCCATAATTTAAAAGCAGAAATGGGGTCAAGGAATGGGGTCTGACCATTACATCAGCTACAAAACCGAAAAAAGCCCTGAATACAAGGGATTCCAGTTAAACCATACCCTCCTCAATTATCGCTTTCCGAACATCGTCCCAGGCTCGGAGCAAAAATTAAAACGCCTTTCGTGGCGTTTTAATTTTGGCGGAGCGAGAGGAAATCAAACTGCTTTGATTTCCGTTAGGATTCGAACAACGGAGGCATGTTTTTGGCGCGGTCGCCAAAAACAGCCGATCCGCCAACTGGCGGAGGTGCCCAGGCAAAATTTTCCGCAGAAAATTTTAGCCGAGGGAGAAATTCCTGCCCGCGGAGCAGATAAATCTTGTGAATCCGACCCACCCCCCAGTCAGGGGGGGTCGGATTTGCGTATATCAAGAAAAAATACCGCGCAATCTTTATGGATTCAACCACCCTCGGTCTTGTTTTGCAACGAGCCTCGCATCGTGATACGCCATTTCAAGCGTTAAACAGGTTGCCGCGCGGTAGTGATCACCCGCATCTTCAATCGCTAAAGCCATGTCGGCTCGATCTGGGTTTTTTAAATATAAAGGAAGGAGGAGATGTATTTTCCCCCTATAATAGCATGGAACAGCAATTTTATAGTTGCACCGAATCATTTCTTTTAATCCTACCAGTTTTCCCTTTATAACAGACAAAAGAAACTGGGGATCTTCTGAGCTGAATGGTGCGGGGAAACGATCTTTATTTTCCTCAACAATATGAGCAGAATTCAATACTATGCCTTTCTTATAATCAAAAAATAATGAGGAAGTATCGGAAAAATAAGACGCTGGTTCGGGAAGTTTGGATATATTTTTTAATTGTTTTTCGCCGCGGCTTCTCCATCCGACAAAAAACCAAGGGGCGCTGTTCGGTTTCGTATTTTTTGAAAAAAATGCGTAAATTGGCTCATTGTATTTAGTAGAAAGACCCGTGTGAAAACAAGAATAACGTTTGTTTTCAGAAACAGCGATCTTACGTTCCTTGGCTATGCGCTTATATGTATATCGAAGATAATTGAGCAAAACATCATTTTCCGTATTTTCTTCACTAAAATGATATTCCCAATCTTCATCTTCCGCGAGTGCAACGAGCTCTTTGATTGCACCTGTGAGAAAGGTCGGGAAAAAAGCAAAACCGGAATTATTAATCTCTTCGCCGCCTGTGTTTTTCTTGAAACAAAATTCTAATTCTTTTGGAAAATCCGTCTCTTCATTATCTAGAACTAAAACCACATCCGCACAGGGGTATCGTTCCAGAAATTCTTCCAGATGACATTCGGCCACAGCGCATGCGCTTTCCAGATTTTCTTCTCTGATGGGAAATACGTCTATTCTTACGTCCGGATGTTTACGGGAGACAATCGCAAAGAAAAATTCTTGCATGCTTTTATTACCCTTAAATACTATTGTTTCACTTGCAATCATAATTTTTTTAATAAAACTAATAAATTTTATCCCACCTGTTCTCGCTCCCTTTTACAATTTCCTCGGTTCGTTCTTCGTCTTTAATTAGCGTTAAATTTTTCAGTGTCCGCGCGTTCCTCCAAACCGCTTGCGGAAAATCTTTCACTTCTGATTGTGGAAAAATAAAATATCGCACCCAATCAAAACCATTATCAAAAACCACGCAGATGAGATAATCAAAGTTCTCCGAATCAATTCTGTCCCAACCGCCTAAAACATTACGGCTTTTCGCCCACTGATTGTCGGAGTTGCAACATTTTATCTGTACTTTTTTATTACCCACCTGCAAATCACCGCCGGCACGCGAAACAATAAATCCCTGTTTTTTCAGCTCCATGATAGCTGCATTTTTACCGAAAGTTCGCGTGTTTTGCATAATAGATTTTGCCCTCGTTAAACAATATCTTTAAAATTAATTTTAAAACCCTTCTTTTTCAAATCATGTTCCCATATTTTCATGACCTTCCAACCGTTCTTCTTCAAAATTTCTGATGATATGCGATCTCTCTTCTTGTTGTTTTCTATCTTTTTCTCCCAAAAAATTCTGTTTGTTTTTGGTATTGTTTTATCCTTTTTACACCCGTGCCAAAAACATCCGTGAACAAAAATTGCGATTCTCTGTTTCCAAAAAACAAAGTCGGGACGAATGCCGAAAATCTTTTGATTTCTTCTCCATCCTGTAATTTTTCCTCTCCGAAATTGTTTTATTAATTCAATCTCCGTTGTCTTATTTCCGCGACTGCGAACCGCCGACATATTTTTCGATCTCTGCTCTTTGGTAATTCGATCAGTCATAAATAGCATCAATAATGTTTTTTGCGATAGCTTCAATAACGGGTACAGCAACACTATTACCAAGTTGTTTCATCGCATCTCTCTTTGAGAGTACTTCCGGAAAAATATAGTCATGGGGGAAACCCATAATCGCTTTTGCTTCATTTACAGTAAGTCTGTGTTCTACCATTTTACTTTTATCTCCATCAAAAAACATATACGAATCCCAGTTTCTTTTGTCTCGTCGGGCATCGCCGTCTTTAATGCTTCGCCATCTTTTACCGTCAGTTGTCCGAAATCCGGAATCGCAGCCACCTACGCGCAGAGTATTCCCAATGCGATCCGGCCAGCCCTTTATCTCAATATCGGGATTGACGGCATACCACTTCTTTTCCAGTGTGGAAAAATATTCTTTCAAAGTTATATCTTTATCATGAGTTGGTTCGGGCCATTTAAATTTTTTCCGATGAGAAGCATTTTTAAACCCAACCAAGTATATTCTTGAACGATAAGTTGGAAGTCCAAAATCGGTCGCTTTGTAATTTCGAATTTGAACAGGATACCCCGCCTCTTCCATCGCTAATTTTATAACATCGATCGTTTTCCCGCCGTCGTCATTTTTTATGTTCATAAGATTTCGAACATTTTCCAAAAATACGACTTTTGGTTTTTTTGTTTCGAGTATTTCTACGATATGCTTAAACAACATTCCTCGATCGTCTTTGATTCCTTTTTTCTTTCCCGCCAAACTGAACGGCTGACAAGGGAAACCCCCACAAACAATATCAACTTTTTTTCCATCGAAAATCGTTTTTTTAACATCATCATCACATACATCATCTTTCTGTTGTGTCCCAACAAAATTTCTTGAATACGTCAGTTGCGCTTTTTTGTTGATATCTACTGAAAGTAAACACTCGGATCCGATGTTTAGTTTTTCTGAAGCTTGGCAAATGCCGAGATGAAACCCGCCGATACCAGAAAACAGGTCAACAAAAGTGACCTTATTATTAACTGACTCGTTATTATTCTTGTCTGCATACCCCAGCTTTCCCATCAGCACAGTATACCTTTTTTAAGGCCATATGGCTAATCTTTCTGCCGATATACAAAAAACTTATTACTGTTTTTTATGAATTGCGTACTGCTGAAAACAACTTCGGCAAAACACTTCTCCTTTTGTTGTTATATAGAAATCTCTGTTTAAGGTATTTATCGCCTCTGTTTTTTCTATCCCGCAACGATCACACTTATCCCCGTGTTTCTTTATGATATTTTCCCGCTCTTCTTTACTCAAAGTGGTTGTGCACTCTTTACATAATCCCCCATTCGAGTAAGGAATGGTTGTCGTTCCGCATGATGTGCAACATGGGTAATTTCTGCTCCACTCATGATGTTTGTAACTTCCAAGCGCTTTGCCTGAATGACTTAAAAAACACTCTCGACAAAAAACTTTTCGGTCTTTCGTGATGTAAAAATCCCTTCCATACACTGAAATTGCCGTAGATCTTGTCATCCCGCATGATTCACAAACGCCACCACCTCTTTCGAGGATATCTTCCCGCCTATCTTCTCTATAGTGCCCGACGCAGTGCTCACATAAACCTTTTTTAACATGGGGAATTGATGTTGTACCACACGACCGGCACGCGATATAATATTTACACCAACGCGTTTCTTTTATTGGTTTTGCTGGTTTTTTTGAATTTAGTAATTTTTTTCTCTGCTTTGACTCTTCTTCAAAAGCAACATTGGGGTCAATGATTATTCCATTTTTTATATAAGCATTCGTCGCCTCTTGCCGAAACTTTCCCAACAATATTTGTCGCACTCTTTCTCTCGTTACATTTATTGTTTTTGAAATTTCTTCAAGAGATAATCCTTCTTTCCATAGATTATGCACATTGTATGCGCGATCTGAAATTTCCTTATAATAACGTGGTTTGCTTGTGTGACCAAAGAGGTATTTTATATTTGTCGCCTTCTGCTGAGTTGAAAGTGTATTAACTTCAGATAAAATAAAGGGTGGCGTTATCGTATTTTCCATTTTTACCCCCGCAAAAAATTCTTTTAATTTTTGCTTGATATCATAATTATTGTTTAAATTTTTCTTTGCCTGTACATATGAATGGATTACTGTGGTATGATCACGACCCCCGATCAATTTTCCGATTGAAGGAAAAGACATTCCCGCGTATTCTCTCAGACAATATACGAGCGTGTTTCGTGCTTCCACAATTTCTTTTTTTCTACTGGAACTTACAAGTATTTCTTCGGTAATTCCAAATGCTTCCGACACGGCGAAAATTGCATCATTTATTGATTTAATTTTAATTTCTTCATTTAACGGTTGTTCAATTATAGGGGTATCACCATTTTGGTGAACTACTTCTAGTGTTCCCAAATTTATCAGGATTTTTTCTATTTCTTCATACCCTTTAATACCAAGCCCGTCGATGTTTTCCACTAAGGAAAGTTGTTCTCGAAAAAACTTTTTATACAGTCCGCCCAATGTACGAATATGCGAGGACAACAGGGCGTTTCGTGTTCTCGTTGATAAATCTGGAATATCTTCTATTCTGGTCTTCATTAAAACCTCCCTTTCGTTATCCGTAATAACTCTTCCGCCCACAGGATTTGCAATAACACTTTTTCCTCCTTCTGGTGTATTTACCATCGTATCCGAATCAATTTGTCTCAGAAGAGCGAGAGTGTTTTGTATTTCTTCATACCCTTTAATACCTAATCCGTCCAATTCTAAAAGCGAAGCCCCCGCACGAAGAATTCCTCGCAAGGTACGTATGTGTGCGTTTATTAAAGCATTTTTGGTACGCAAAGACAGCTCGGGAAGATATTCCGTTCTTGTTTTTAGAATATCAGCCCCGATGAGGAGATTGTTGTTATTTTCAACTTCCTGTTCCATAATCTTGGTCGAATAAGAATTGATCCAAATCTTCGCTTGCACTTTGATGAACACGCATGATTACATCGGATACTTTATTCTCAACTGTATCCGCATTAAAGTTTTCAATTTGTTTTTTCTCAAGTTCGCGTATCGCTTCTTTTATAAAAATATCCACATATCTTTCAAACAAGAAGTTCCTCCATTGAATGGAATCAAACTTGAACTTATCATATATCTTTGAAGCCATCGGACTCGCCGTATTAATCCAATAGATATTGGCTTCCACGTCTTGGGGTCGTTGGTACACAACGGGATGTCTTTCTCCAAGTATTAAACTGCCATCAATTTCCAAATTCAACGGATCCGAGCTATGTCCAGAAAGTAGGACCTGCGGAAATGCTTTTTTATCAGATTTCTCGCTTTTATCCCCGACAACTTTGAGTTTGATAATGGAAGATAAATTCCCGGCAGAGGCGGTTAACGATCCCTCTGCTCCTATTTCTGTGCCCAGGACGGAGATGTTCAAAAAAGCAACTTCCTGACCTGAGGAGGTAGTTTTCAAATATTCAGACCTAATAACCATTTTACTTTCATCGGGTAAAATTTTATTTGAGTCTGAAGAAAAAAATACTGTTGCGCCCAAGGGAAGCCCCTGAGGCACGCTCACCTTCAAAGTGATATTACTCGGTGTATTTATCTCAATTTCTGCTTGGGGATACTTAAAATCAAATCCGTTCATTGGTACAGTGACTTCCGTCCCCGGATAGGGTGGACGAACACCGCCACCGCCCCCTCCTCCACCGGTTCCTTTCGCCCCAAAAATGTCAGACATGATTTTACTCATGTGCTTATTTTTCCATTCGTTCAAAATATCATTGAATTTTGAAGTAATATCTCTTTGATTTGCTTTTTGCTTTTCACGTTCAGCGGCACCTATTTCGTTTGCCAACTTATCAATTTCACCAGCGATCCAATCGAGTAAAGCTTTTGTTGTTGTGTTTCCAACTAATTTGGAACGGTCGTTTGAAACACAGTCGTTATGGGCGTCTTCCAATATGGATGATTCTCCTTCCGAAGCGGGACCAAATTCTCCGTAAACAAAAGCGGCATAAGGAAACTTTGTAACCCCCATTTCTGTCAGCTGGTATGAGCCGAGGACTCCGAGTTCGCCTAAAATATCAATGCGATTCAATTCTCCCAATTTACTCCCTCTTGCCATTGCTTCAATTGAAGTTTTAAGTACCAATTTACCCTGTGGATATTTACTGTCTGCCATTTTAACAGTTATTTTTTCTGTTCCAACCCGAGCAATCAACGTTTCCGGAACGGTAATGATTCGTGGCTGAACAAAACCTGGTAGCGGTTCCAGTTCATCCGGTTTTAAGAGTTCAGAGTATATATCGTTGTTATGAATGACAATGACACTCGATCTTTCCAGTATCCTTCGGGACTGTGGGTGTTGTTTAAATCTGTTTACGTCTTTGCCAACATTAAATTTTCCACGAAGACCTTCCGGTCCGATGCCTTGAACAACAGTAAAACCGGTTTTTCCATCAAAAATTTTTCTTTTAATTTCGTCGGGGACAGGCGTTGAAGATATTTCGGCAAAATCAAGCGCTTCCTTCGGGCTCATTTTTTTATCTTGATAACCTTGATCATAACCGTATTTTTTATTTTCACTGAATCCGAAAACGTTTATCAACCCATCCTTGTAAGTGATAAAATGAGACCGTTCAAACATTTGTCTCATATAGAATTTTCCGCCGTTCCCGTGACCGCCATAGACCTTGATCTTTGTGCCTCTTTTTGCGGCGGTTGGATCCCCCCATCGCTTAAATGCTTTATCAATATCGACTTTTGACATACCGACAAAATCGACACATTCCACTGTTGGGGAGGCAACACCTTGATCTGTAAATCGAAGAACGACATACTGATCATCTTGACGAACATTGTTTCGTCGGTATGCATCAACCGCATTTTTTAACCATTCCGCCATCCCCTTAGGGTGGTCAAATTTAAATTCATTTCCAATGATATCAAGAAGATGATCATCGAACACGTTCTCAACTTCAACTATTTTAAATTTTTGTGACATATTATTTATTGGTGAAATATTTGATGATATTTTTATATTTTGCATTCAATAGTTCGTGGTATCCAATGATATTGGCGTATTTCTTATTGTCTAAAATTTGCTTTATCTCACCAATAACGGCTGACATAGTTTCGAGACGACCTAGAAACTGATTTTTTTGCGTTCGAACAGACACCCCAAGGTAATTGTAAAAGTCGTTATCTGATATTTTTTGAAAATTGCCATTGCAATAAATTATAAATCCCTCCAAAGATTCTATTCTCGAAACTTCCATTGAGGCACTGCGAGACAATCGATTATTTTCGCTAACCTCTGTGACGGCACTTTTTCCTCCGAGCTTTTGAGCAAAATCAATCCCCCTTTCAGTTAAAGAAAATATCTTGTTGGATGCGGTTATCAACCCTTTCTTTTTAAAATCATACAAAGGCTTGTGTATTAAATCACCAGAATCGGGATATTCCGTATATCCTTTTAAATGAAAATCTTGTGGGTATTTTTTAAACAGACCAACCACGATATCTTCGTATCGAACATGTTTTTTTTCTCCCTTTCCGTACTCGTAAAGGAAGAAGAGTATTTTTTCACCTCGTGTTAAGTTTATGTTTTCCATAAATATTAAAATTTAAATTCTTTATTTTTTTTAGGGAAATGAAAAGATGATTTTGCATCCTTCACAGCCCTATCAATTTCAGAAAAGATTTTTGAAACCTCTTCCTCAGTATACTCGTAAGCACTGCGATTAGACAAATTACCCAGAACTCGCAACTGGTTTAACACGTTATTTGTACGCTTTACCGCAAACTGTTTAAATTTATCCCTTTTATTTTGTGCTTTATCCATAAAATTTATATTTGATACCTGTGTAATATGTTTAGTATATTATGCTTATATAGCGTAAAAGTCAATTCTTTTAAAAGAGGTATACCCCGAAACGGCACCCCAAAGACCATAAAACCGTTATTTTTTCATATATTTTTATGTTAGAGCGCTTCTATCATAAAATATGCCCTCTTGAGTTATCCACTTTGCACTTTTATTTCCTTTCCTTTTATTTCCAGTTTCGTCTTCAAGCACCCCAACACTTCTCTCTTCTCGTCTTTTGATCCGTTTGCGAGAATATATTTTGCGTATTTTCGGATATCAGCTTCGTAATTTTTCTTATCAAACTCCGTTTCTGCACCAAGGACTGAGTATGCGAATTGTCGATATCTTTGAACCTCTTTATCTATATGTTCCCGCATGCCGGTTCGGTTCGTTTTTTCTTTTATATGAATTCTTTTTTTATTTACATTGCTTTTATCTGGCGCGTCAAAATATCTTTTATATTCTTCCCTAGGTTTTTGACGAAGTTTTGATCGTTGATGAAATTTTCCAGATCAAGAGTAATGCTTCTTTCGTCAATCTTTTCCACAATGGCAAGGATATTTTTCTTTAATTCAGCGATCGATGCATTGTTTTCGATACATCCGAGATTTGGTTTAATTCCCTTTTCCAAATACCACATGAGATCGAAATAGTCCCTTCCTTTTACGGTGATAATAGTTTCGCCGGCTTTGTCTTTTTTCTCCCACGACCTATTCAAAACCGCGCGAATTTTTGTCGCCATAAGAGTCGAGAGATCAAACGTTTTTACGAGGATCGATCTATTGAAACGAAAAATCGGTTTTGTTTCCGTTTCGTATGCAGCACAAAAATCAAATCCTTTGAATATCTCGACTTTCAAAAACAAGAGATCAGATTCGCTATTATTGTCGCTTACCATTCCGAGCTCTTTCAAAATGGGAAACCTGAGATAGATTCGAAACTTTTGAACTTTTGCGGAAACGGAAAGATCGGTTTTTACCGTAAAAAACTTTTCCAAGTCTTTGGCGAAAATTTCCAAATCAATTTCTTTCTTGACGTCGACAAAATCCAAATCCTCCGATAGACGCGGTAAGCCGTAACAATGCACAAGCGAAGAACCGCCATAAAAAACAAGAGAAGCGTATTTCGGATGCGAATAGATATAATCAAGTACGAGTACCTGCAAATATTCTTTTACCAAGTTCCGTTTGAAAAACATGGGGGCATCTCCATGTTTTGCAATAATATCTTTTATGATGAGTTTTGTTTCTTTCATGATATTTAAAAAAGATCACCGATAATTTTTTTCATTTTTTTCGAAACTTCTTTTTCTGCAAACGCTGACAATTCGTTTTTTTCTTTTTCGGAAAGAAGCTCAACATTCAATCGCAATTCCAATACAGCGCTTTTGTCATTCAAGATATTCTTTCTGATGTAGAGAAAATCATACAGCGCCTTGGGAGTCGTTGCTTTGAAAATCCGAAATGTCCCCTTTTCCACAATGTCAAACCCCGTGAACAATTTGTCTTTCACGTGATGATAATTAAAATTGCCCAATTCGTTTGATATGCGCGCGGTTTTGTTTTTTGTTATGCCGGTAAAAGAATATGACGCCTCAGAAAGAATGCCGCGCTCGGCAAGAACGTATTCACTGCTTACATAAGAGGGGGAATACAACGCAGATACGAGAAATTCCAAATAATCTTTTTTTCCGCCGTTTTTTTCAAGCGTGTCAAGATACTCGCGAGACACGTATATTCCGCGTTTTAAGGATAGTAAATCTCCGGATTTTACAAGTCTATGCAACACAACATTTGAATATTTTCCCGCGGTTGCATTTGACTTAATTGCCTCAAAAGTAAAGAGCGGCAAAGTTTTCACTTTATCCAAAATTTCCCTAGAATGCGATATTTTTTTGTCTTTGTTCGTATTCATATTCGTTTCCGTTAATGTACATATATTGTACATTAACGGAAACGAATGTCAAGTAGATAACTTCATACCCTCCTCAACAATCGCTTGCCGAACATCCTTAACATGGAAAAATTGGATATTTCAGACGAGTGCGAAGCTGTGGAGCTTAAAATATTGTGAGCTGTACTCGCGGTACAGTGAAACGATATTTTAGGCGAACAGCGAGCAATCGGCGAAATATACGGATTCTCCGCTCCGGTAATGTGGAAAGGCCAGTAGATACAAATATGAATCCTTGAACGGCGACGTTAGAAAAAATTATTTTTGCGCGTTTGGAAAATATAATTTTCGCAACTTGTTTTCCCAGTGTTTTTTTCGCGAATTGAGCCATGCTTCTTCGTCAAAATCCGGAAAACGCTCGCGGATCTTCGTGCATGATGCACGATCACTGCTCAGACGCCCATTCAACATATTTTCAAACTCACGGCGCTGTTCGTCCTTATCCAAATTTGCAAATATGGCTTTTGCCTTTTCCCGCCATTCTTGCAATCGTTTTCCCCTTCCGGGCTGGGCAAACATGGACATAATCTGATGATTTTCAAAAAGAAAACGTTCGTCCAACGGTTTGTGAAATATCTCAATTGAAACTCCTGACTTTTTATACTTCTCTTTCACTGCGTCAATAGCTTCATCCATTTTCAAAACCTCCTTTTCACTCGTGAGATCATAAAGCAGATAAATATCCAGATCGGATTCGTTCTTCTTTGAGTTGTATCCTTTCGTTTGCGAACCAAACGGAATAATCCCCACATACTTCGGAAAATCGGCGAGAGCGCGGTCAATATCTTCCGTTGCCCGAAATACCGCTTCGTTTTTTTCACCCTCAGTATCCGTCATATCAATCAATTTGTCGGTGCGCAATGATTTTGGAGGATGTTCCATTTTTATTTTTTCCATAAGATTAACAATGGTTTTTGTTCCATTTCTCACAATATTACACCATGTGTTGTAAAAAACAATGGCGGCTATTCCCTTTTCCTTTTCTTCCTCTCTCATCGCTTACAGAACATCGTTCCATGCTCGGAGTAAAAAACAAACGCCATTTGCGGCGTTTGTTTTTTTGTGAAATTAAGCGGGGGGGTTACTGCCGAGCGGGGTTAAGGCGCTACGCTAAACGTTGCCACTTCGGAGGCGTAGGAAGACAGGTCTTCGGTTTGGAGGGGGTTGTGGGAACGTCCGTATATCCAGACGGAATATTGTTTGTTGGGAATTAAGGCGGGACCGTCATACACTTTGGAAATGTTGGGGCCTGATGAAGAGAACGGCGTTAACATTACCTGCGAACCGCTTCCATCGCTTGGCGCCACGATGACCCAATATGAAAGCAGTTGTGATGAACCGCCAGCCGGTTGCCATCTGAATGTTGGAGTCAGTGTGCCGGCCGTTTCAATCGTGATGGGTGTTTGGATCGGGAATGTTCCGAGGAATCTTACAAAAGATAAGAGAGAAATCGGTCCTTCCACGCCTGCCGTATTTACCGCCGCTACATAATAGAAGTAATCGCCGACCGTATAGCTCGCCACCGGATATGCGCTTGTGCGAGTGAGATGCCACGCGGAACCCGGACAACCGGTTGGTCCGCCTCCGAGCGAAGTAAGCGCCCATGTTCCGTATGTCCTTTTTGTGGAGCAGGTGGTGAGTCCCGATGGATCGGAAAATTCTCCGACCATGGCGTACGACGAATCTTGCGGCTTTTTTTGGTACAGGCGAAATGCGCTCACATTGGCAAGACTTGTGAGATCGTATTTGAAATTAAAACTCTCCGAAATTTTCACCCAGTTGGCCACGCCACTCATAATGCCAAAGCCGACTTTCAATTCTGTCGGGGCCGGCAAGTTAGCGGGAATTGCCGTAAACGATGCGGTGATGGTATGCGGCGCTTGCACGTTCGTGAATGTGTAAGAGGAAACGGTGCCTTGATATGTTCCGTCAACAACAACGCTTGCTATCTGGTAACCGGTTGCCGGAGTTATCGTGAATGTTTGACTTGCTCCGCTTACTACCGATGCCCCTGCGGGAAATATTGTTCCGTTCGCTCCTTGCGTGGCAGTGATTGAATATTGAGAAACGGGAACCGTTGCAACCGTCATCGTATTTCCCATAATAAGATTACCGGATGCGTTATTCCCTATCGTTCCGCCCGAAGCGCTGGTACCAGACGATCCGCCAAAAACGCCGTAGACCGTTCCGCCGATGCCGGCAGAAGAACTGACGTCACCGACAATTTTCAAAACCAGTGTTTGGTTGGCAATAAGAGGTGCACCAAAGGACGTAAAGTTTACACTGGCGCCCGAAACACTCTGAACCTCTCCGAGTTGCGAACCGGTCGCATTGTTGTGAAGACGTAGGGTGGAAATATTCTGGTAGCCGTTTGGCATCGGTAACAACGAAACAGCGAAACTATTTAACATGCCGTTGCAATTCGGAGTTACATTGAATTTCACGAGAGGAACCGCGCTTTGACCGGGGGTCACGTTTTGCGCCGCGGGAGTTCCGGCGGAAAGAGAAACCGTGAGCGAGCATGACTGTGGTGTTGCGGGAATGGGTGAGTTTGGATTAACGATATTAATCATCCCGTCGCTTTGGTCAAAAACCGTTTGATTTCCGATTGCCGTCTTCATTTCAAAACGATATGCCCCCGTTGCGAGAGTTGAAGGTATGGTAAGCAATTCAACGCCATCGTTTTGAATATTGTTTATAAGATCATATTCTCTGCTCGCGGAATCGCGCAGTCTCACGGTCATAATTTCATGTGTTGGCGGAAGATTGCTTGACCACTTACCATACACCAAAGAACCGGCCGTCCATGTCTCCCCGCCATTCGGAGAGATGATAGTAATGTAGTATTGAGGCGCCGGAGTGGTGCTGACAGAACATGACGCAAATTCGCAGTTTGGAGAAATTCGCGTGACGTAAGAACCGTCGGGACATTTTTTCGCATCGGTTGTGCAAACAGTAGGCGTTGGTGTCACGGGCGGTAATTGTTCAATAGTGCACGCCCCCATCGTATCGCCATGAGCTTTGTGTGCGGGAACCGCCGATGCGCCCACGGTAATCGTTTGCTTGTTTATCGGATTTTCGGGCGGGAAATGACAAAGGGTAACTTTCTCTTCGTGTACTGTCGCGCCGTTTACAGACCCGCCGACATTCGTCGTCGCGCTTTCCGCGATAACCTTGTTCATCTTCTCCATGGTTTTCTCTCCGACAACCCCCGTACCTTCGGAAAGTCCGAGCGGTTTCAACACATCGCCGGC